>NZ_JBATHX010000365.1:0-2523 GCF_049667265.1 Algibacter sp.
CAGGTATAGGAATAGCCCAAGAAGAAGTGGAAAGAATTTTTGAACGATTTTATCAAGCGGAAAACTTAAATAAGGGGTACTATGGCGGTACTGGCATTGGCTTAGAGGTAGTTAGAGAATTTGTTAATCTCCATAAAGGTAAGATTGAAGTAAAAAGCGAAGTTGGAATAGGAAGTACATTCAAAATTATATTACCTGCTGGAAAATCACATTTTAATGAGAGTGAAATAGCAACAGAAAAGATAGCGCAAGAATTTAAAAACGAAGAGTTTACGCCTACACATCCTCCAATAGAAAAAGAAAAAAATAGTTCGGAGAATCAAAGCAGTTATAAATATACCTTGCTTATTGTAGAAGATAACGCAGAACTTAGAGATTATTTAAAAAATGAGATTGGAAATGATTACAAAGTATTAACTGCCGAAAACGGAAAAAAAGGATTAGAAATAGCAAAAGAATCCCTCCCAGATGTTATTATAACCGATGTTATAATGCCAGAAATGAACGGTTTCGACTTTTGTAAAAAAATAAAGACTGATATAAGCACAAGTCATATTCCTTTATTAATGCTTACTGCAAAAACTAAAATTGAAGACAGAATGGAAGGTATTGAATTAGGAGCAGATGCTTATATGGTAAAACCTTTTGATATGAGGTTATTAAGGTTGCGTTTATCACAATTAATAACAAGCAGACAATTAATTTTCAATAAATACTTTAGCCTAATTAGTGACATTCCAGCAAATATTAATACAACTTCTTTAGATAAAGAATTTATAGAGAAAGTTTTAAACTACATCAATGATAATATTGGCAACCCAGATTTAAATGTAGAATTGCTTGCAGCTAAATTAAATTTAAGTAGAAGTCAATTTTACAGAAAAATTAAGGCTCTCACAAACCAAACTGCTAATGAGTTTTTAAGAAATATTAGACTTCAAAAGGCAAAACAAATTATTGAAAAAGGAAATACGAACATAAGTGAAGTTTGTTACAAAGTAGGGTTTTCTTCACCTTCTTATTTCACAAAATGTTTTAAAAGTTATTTTGGATTATTGCCTACAGATGTTGAGTCAAAATCTTAACAATTTTAAAATATCTACAATTATTATTTAGAATATTTTGTACATATTGTATAAAGAATTATAGTCATTAGCGAAAAATAAATCTGCCATATAATCTAATTTACACATACTTAAAGTATTGTAAATACTCGCTTAATTGTTACTATAATAAATGGCGCATGCAATGTATCAAATGCTGCATCACACTCACCAAAGCATAAAATTGCTTCAAATTCACTAATATTTGCACTATTAGTTATATATATAATTTAATATTTATTTAACATTTGATGAACTATGAAAGTGAAGTCATCAAAATGGATTAAAGTTATAGAGATATTCCTAATTGTTATAGTTATAGCATTATTAGTATTTCTTGTTTTATTCATTTTTTAAAAAGATTACTTAATAACTAACCACTTTAAGTAATAATGACTATTAAAAAACTAAATAATTACTAATTCTAAACTAAATTTTATGAAAAACAGATTACTAAAAAAACTAGTACTTCCAGTATTTTTACTACTAGGAAGTATTATTTATGCACAATCGGTATCGGGTATAGTTTCCGATAACTCAGGTCCCGTTCCTGGGGTTAATGTATTGGTAAAAGGAACTACAACTGGAACCGTTACAGATTTTGATGGGAAATTTGATATAAGCGTTAGCAATGGAGAGGTGTTAGTCTTTTCATTTCTTGGATATTTAACACAAGAAGTAAGCTATACAGGACAATCATCAATTAATGTATTACTTGAAGAAGATGCAGCACAACTAGATGAAGTAGTTGTAGTTGGTTATGGAACTAAACAGAAGAGTTTAGTTACCGGAGCTATTTCTAGTATTGATTCTAAACAAATAAAAAGTTCATCAAATCAACGTGTAGAACAAGTTTTACAAGGTAGAACATCTGGTGTAACGGTTTCTTCTTCATCAGGTTCACCTGGTCAAGGTGCTCAAATACGTATTCGTGGTGCAGGTTCAAGTGGAAATTCAGAACCTTTATATATTGTTGATGGTATGAAAGTATCAAACATATCAACTATAGCACCTGGTGATATTGCAAATATCGAAATTTTAAAAGATGCTGCTTCTGCAGCAATTTACGGTACAGAAGGCGCTAATGGTGTTGTTATTATTACAACTAAAGCTGGTCGTAGCAGTAATGGTGGAGTTAAAGTTGGTTTTAGTACACAATTAGGAACCCAATTTGTTAACACAGATATGGAATTGATGAATGCTTCACAGTTTGTAGAATATATGAACGAAGCTGGAATTGGTTCTGTTGTAAGTAACGGAGTAGATACTAATTGGTTGGATGCTATATTTGAAAAAGCACCAATAACACGTTATGATTTAAACGTATCTGGTGGCGATAAAAAATTATCATTTTATGGATCTTTTGGAAGTTTAAACCAAGATGGTATTGTTGGTAAAGAGAATTCTTCTTTTAAGCGAA
>NZ_JBATHX010000366.1:0-6480 GCF_049667265.1 Algibacter sp.
TTAGGACATTCAACCTCTTTATTGATTAAAACGATTGTTGCTGCAGATTGCAATGCTTTGTCGTAATACTTTGGATGATCAACAAACACAATATCACCAGGCTCAACAACATGAATTTCATTCATGCCTAATACTTGAAAATTGTCGTCACCAACAAATTTACTATCTATTAAATCAGCAATTTGTTTTAAAGTATGTGGTTTAGGAAATTTCATAACAGTCTTCAGTCTTCAGTAATCAGTAAATGCATAACTGCTAACTGACTTTATTCTTTAACGCGTTCTTTATAGGTACCTTTTGCAGTTTCTACCTTAATTTTATCACCTTCATTAATAAACAAAGGAACATTAACTTCTGCTCCCGTTTCAACAGTAGCTGGTTTTGTAGCATTGGTTGCTGTGTTCCCTTTAACGCCTGGTTCTGTAGCAGTTACTTCCAAAATTACTGTTGCAGGCATATCTACAGAAAGTGGCATATTGTCTTCTGTATTAATTTGAATTGTCACTACCTCTCCCTCTTTCATTAATCCGGGAGTATCTAAAGCTGCTTCTAAAAGTCTTATTTGTGTATAATCTGCTTCATTCATAAAATGATAAAATTCACCATCATTATATAAGTACTGAAACTTATGAGTTTCAACACGTACATCTTCTAATTTATGACCAGCAGAAAACGTATTGTCTAAAACTTTTCCGTTAGTTACACTTTTCATTTTTGTTCTTACAAAAGCTGGGCCTTTACCAGGTTTTACGTGTAAAAATTCTATTATTTTATAAATATCATTGTTGTAACGAATACATAATCCGTTTCTAATATCACTTGTAGTTGCCATAAAACTGTTTGTTGTAAAGTTGTTTTTTGTTTAGCCGTTTTCTATAAAACTCTAAATTAATTTGATTTGAAATATCCTTTCATGATACCTCGATGCGAATTTTTAATAAATTGAAGTATTTCGTCACGTTCATGGGTTGCTTCCATTTCGGCTTCAATAATTTCTGCTGCTTGTGTATTATTATAATTTTTTTGATATAAAATTCTGTAAATATCTTGAATTTCTCTGATTTTTTCGGTGGTATAACCTCGTCTTCTTAAGCCAACTGAATTAATTCCAACATAAGATAAAGGTTCTCGAGCTGCCTTAACAAATGGCGGCACATCTTTTCTAACCAAAGAACCACCAGTTACAAAAGCATGATTTCCAATTGAAACAAATTGATGTACAGCAGTCATTCCAGCCAAAACAACATAATCTCCAATAGTTATATGTCCTGCCAATGTACTATTATTAGAAAAAATACAATTTTTACCTACTATACAATCATGAGCAATATGACAATAAGCCATTATTAAGCAATTATCGCCAACTACAGTTTTCATTCTGTCTGTTGTACCTCTGTTTATAGTAACACATTCTCTTATAGTAACGTTATCACCAATTTCAACAGTAGTATCTTCATCATTATATTTTAAATCTTGGGGAACGGCAGAAATAACAGAGCCTGGAAAAATATTACAATTCTTACCTATTCTAGCACCTTCCATAATGGTAACATTACTACCTATCCAAGTTCCTTCACCAATTATCACATTATTATGAATGGTTGTAAAAGGCTCGATAACTACATTTTTTGCAATTTTTGCACCGGGGTGCACGTAAGCTAAGGGTTGGTTCATACTTATTTTACTTTAGATATTTGAGCCATTAATTCAGCTTCTGCACATAATTTGCCATTTGCATAGGCGTAACCTTGCATATGACAGATACCACGACGTATAGGAGTAATTAAAGAACACTTAAATATAAGTGTATCTCCAGGACTTACTTTTTGTTTAAATTTAACTTTATCCATTTTCATGAAAAACGTTAAATAATTTTCAGGATCTGGAACGGTGTTTAAAACTAAAATACCACCTGTTTGTGCCATGGCTTCAACAATTAAAACACCTGGCATAACAGGAGCTCCTGGAAAATGACCTCTAAAAAACTCTTCGTTCATAGTTACATTTTTAGTAGCTAATACGTGGTTTTCTGTAAGCTCAAATACTTTATCAATTAACAAAAATGGTTGTCTATGTGGTAACATATCCATAATTTGAACAGTATCCATTAAAGGCGGCTGGTTCAAATCTATATTTGGAACATTATTCCGACGATCGTTCTTTATTATTTTAGATAATTTTTTCGCAAATTGAGTATTTACAAAATGCCCTGGTTTGTTGGCTATAACCTTCCCTCTTATTCTTGTTCCAACAAGTGCTAAATCTCCTAAAACATCCAACAACTTATGTCTTGCGGCTTCATTAGGATGATGGAGCGTTAAATTATCTAAAATACCATTTGGTTTTACAGCAATAGAATCCTTTTTAAAAGCTACTTTAAGCTTCTCCATTGTTCCTGGCGATAAAGCTTTATCAACATAAACAATGGCATTATTTAAATCGCCTCCTTTTATTAAACCATTTTCTAATAACATTTCAATTTCATGTAAGAAACTAAAAGTTCTAGAATCTGAAATATCCTTTTTGAAATCTGAAATTTGATTTAGCGTTGCATTTTGAGTTCCTAATACTTTAGTTCCAAAATCAACCATAGTTGTAATTTGGTACTCCTTTGAAGGCATAACAAGAATTTCACTTCCTGATTCTTCATCTACATAAGATACAATATCGGTAATAACAAATTCTTCTCTAAAAGCATCAAGTTCTACAACCCCAGCTTTTTCAATAGCTTCAACAAAAAACTTTGAAGACCCATCCATTATAGGTGGTTCAGAAGCATTAAGTTCTAAAATGGCATTATCAATATCTAATCCTATCAAAGCAGCTAGAACATGTTCTGAAGTTTGAATGGTAACACCATTTTTTTCTAAACAAGTACCACGTTGTGTGTTGGTAACATAGTTTGCATCGGCCTCAATAACTGGCTCGCCTTCTAAATCTACTCTTTTAAAAGCAAACCCTGAATTAGCAGCACCAGGCTTAAAAGTTAAGGTTACATTTTTACCTGTGTGTAACCCTACTCCTGTTAAAGAAATCTCTTCTTTAATAGTTTTTTGTTTTATTTCAGTAGTAACTATTCCCATTTATTCTTCTCTAATTCATTAATATTTTTAACAATTGTCGGTAAATTTTTAAAATGAACATATGACTTATTATAGTCGCTTAATTTTATAGCAGGTGAACCTTGCAGAATCTCGTTATCTTTCACATGACGACCAATTCCAGATTGTGCTTGTATTTTAACATTGTCACCAATAGTTATATGTCCAGCAATACCAACTTGACCACCAATTTGGCAATTTTTTCCAATTTTTGTTGAGCCTGCAACACCTGTTTGTGCTGCTATAACTGTGTTATTTCCAATTTCAACATTATGTGCAACTTGAATATGATTATCTAATTTAACACCAGACCTAATGATGGTTGAACCTATAGTAGCTCTATCAATAGTTGTAGCTGCGCCAATATCAACATAGTCTTCAATAATGACATTTCCAGTTTGAGGAATTTTACTATAGCTCCCATCTTCATTTGGTGCAAAACCAAATCCGTCGGCGCCAATTATAGCCCCGGAATTGATAACACAGTTTTTGCCAATTATTGTTTCTGAATAAATTTTTGCTCCAGAAAAAATGATCGTGTTATCATCAATAACAACATTATCTCCAATATAAGCACTCGGAAAAATCTTAACATTATCACCCATTACAACATTTTCACCTACATAACTAAATGCTCCTATATAGATATTATCACCATAATTTGAAGAATCAGAAATAAATGAAGGCTGTTCAATGCCAGTTTTGTTAAGCTTTACTGAATTATAATATTCAAGAATTTTTGAAAACGCTAAATAAGCATCGTCAACTTTTATTAAAGTTGTTTTAACACTATTATCTGGCTCAAAAGTCTTGTTTACAATAGTAACAGAAGCTTTTGTAGTATATATATGCGGTGTATATTTAGGATTTGCTAAAAACGTTAAAGCACCCTCAAAGCCTTCTTCTATTTTGGCTAATTTGGATACTTCAATATCAGGATTTCCTACTACATCGCCATTTAAAATTCCTGCTATTTGTTGCGCTGTAAATTTCACACTTTGTAGTTTGATGTTGTTTTTTGTTTGAATGTAGCAAAAATAGGAAAAATGTACTAAAGTTTAACCTTTGGATAACATATATAATATTTAGTTACAGGTTTTGACAATGCTTTAAGATTCAATTGATCAGAAGCTTTAACTATATCTTCAATTTTTCCTGACTTATGTAAAATGTTAATTCGTTTAGTATTTAGCTGGTATGCTTGGTTTGAAATACTGCCATGAAACACAAAATATTTAGCCTCTTCTTCTGATACTTTATAAGTATTCATAATAGTATCGATATGCTTTTTTAAACTACTTTCTTTAATTTTTTTATTCTTTAATTTAATACTTAACAAGTTTCTATTGATTATCATTTCACACAAATTACTAAGGACAAAATCATCATGAAATTGCCATTGTTTCATTGCCGAAATAATATCATAATCATCTAAACGTGAAAAAACTTGTAGTGTTTCATCATTAAAGTTATTAATAGAAATTTTATTATTTAAAAAATACAACAACGCTTCACTTGCTTTTAATTGATGCCCATTCTCATGCAATTCCTTGGCACGTTTTAAAACTCTAATCAACAATTGCTCTGCAGCTAAGCCCGTTTTGTGCAAATACACTTGCCAGTACATTAATCGTCTTGCAATAATAAATTTTTCAACACTATAAATACCTTTTTCTTCAATTACCAGTTCATCTTCAACAACATTCAACATGGTTATTAAACGCTCGCTATTTATATTACCTTCGGCAACGCCAGTATAAAAACTATCACGCTTTAAATAATCTGCTCTATCCATATCTAATTGCCCAGAAATAAGCTGACACATAAACTTTCTTGGGTATTCACCTTTAAAAATTTGAATGGCAAGCGTTAAACTTCCGTTAAATTCTTCATTTAAACGCTCCATAAAAAGCAATGAAATTTGTTCATGAGACACATTATTTACAATAGTATGTTCCATAGCATGAGAGAACGGACCATGCCCAATATCATGCAAAAGTATAGCGACATAAAGTCCTGTTTCTTCCTCTGGAGTTATTGTAACTCCTTTAAAACGAAGCACATTAACGGCTTGTTGCATTAAATGAACACAACCAATGGCATGATGAAATCTTGTATGATGCGCTCCTGGATAAACCAAATAAGACATGCCCATTTGTGTAATTCTGCGTAAGCGCTGAAAGTATTTATGTTGTATTAAATCGAATATTAGCGAATTCGGAATTGTAATAAATCCGTAAATTGGGTCGTTTAATATTTTAAGTTTGTTCAAACTTTAAATGTTTATATTAAATAAATACAAATATAAGCCCATAATGGGCAATTGAAAGAAAACGTTTTAATAATAAATTAATTACAATAATATGATAAAAATACTTTGGGTTGATGATGAAATTGATTTGTTAAAACCACATATTTTATTTCTTGAAAAGAAAAATTACCAAGTAACAACTTGTAATAGTGGTACTGAAGCCATTGATGTTTTGGATGATGACAATTTCGACATTGTATTTTTAGATGAAAACATGCCAGGATTAACGGGCCTTGAAACCCTAAACGAAATTAAGGCCAAAAAGGATAACCTGCCTGTTGTGATGATTACCAAAAGTGAGGAAGAATATATTATGGAAGAAGCTATTGGAAATAAAATAGCCGATTACTTAATTAAGCCTGTAAATCCGAATCAAATACTATTAAGTTTAAAAAAGAATTTAGACAATTCAAGACTCGTTTCAGAAAAAACCACTTCAAATTACCAGCAGGAATTTAGAAAAATTGCTATGGATTTAGCTATGGTAAATAGTTATGAAGAATGGGTAAGTCTTTATCAAAAATTAATTTATTGGGAAATTCAGCTTGAAGATATTGAAGATGTTGGGATGTTTGAGATTTTAGAATCTCAAAAAAACGAAGCCAATAATCAGTTTGGGAAGTTTATAGAAAAAAACTATGCCGATTGGTTTAAACCAAATACCGAAGCCCCAATAATGTCACATACATTATTTAAAGAAAAAATTGTTCCGGAAATTAGTAAAGAACAGCCAACACTTTTAATAGTTATCGATAATTTACGTTACGACCAATGGAAAGTATTCGAGCCAATTATAAACAACTATTATAAGAAAACAAAAGAAGATGCTTTTTTCAGCATTCTTCCTACAGCAACCCAATATGCTCGTAATGCCATTTTTTCAGGATTAATGCCAAGTGACATGGAAAAACTATTTCCTCAATATTGGAAAAATGATACTGATGAAGGTGGTAAAAACATGCACGAAGCTGATTTTTTAGAAACACAATTAAAACGTTTAGGTTTATCACATTTAAGTTATGAATATCATAAAATTACAAACTTAAAAAACGGAAAAAAACTAGCTGA
>NZ_JBATHX010000367.1:0-7311 GCF_049667265.1 Algibacter sp.
ATTGCTTCACACCTGGAATAGTTGTTTCAACAATTTTCTTGTAAGCCGCAATGTGCATACCCGTTGGAAACGTATCATTTGATGATTGTGATTTATTTACATCATCATTTGGTTGAATGGTTTTTTCGCCTTCACCAATAACGTTTCCAGCTATTTGATGTGCTCGGTTAGCAACCACTTCATTTACATTCATGTTACTTTGTGTACCAGAACCTGTTTGCCAAATTACTAATGGAAATTGATCATCTAGTTTTCCTTCTAAAATTTCCTCGCAAACTCGGGCTATTAAATCACGTTTCTCAATAGCTAAAACTCCTAATTCACAATTTGTATATGCAGCAGCCTTTTTCAAGTAAGCAAATCCGTATACAATTTCAAGTGGCATAGAACCAGAAGGCCCTATTTTAAAATTGTTTCTTGAACGTTCGGTTTGTGCTCCCCAGAGTTTATCGGAAGGTACTTTCACCTCGCCCATGGTGTCTTTTTCTATTCTATATTTCATGATATTTTTGAAGATTAAATGCTATACAAAATTACAATTTTTGGTAGGTAATAGCAATTTTAAATAATAATAAAATTAAAAGAATCATTTATATTTGATGAATTATTTGTTTTACTAATCTTTTAGATTTTATTGTATCCTTAAATCATGAAAATAAATAAATATCATATTGTTATTGTTACAATTTTGTTGATTGGTTTGTTGTTTTTAAATCAATTTATTTCAGCCTATTATGCACTTGAAAGAAAAAAAATTGATGATAACCTAAATATCACACATTCTGACGCCATGATTCGCGCTCGCGCTGGAATTAATGTTTATGCCACTTTGGTGTCATCTTTAAAGAGCTATACTAAAAATAGCACTAATTTTCCAACGGATGTTGAACTTCAAAACTATTTGAACGATTTATTAAATGAAATAAAATTTGACAACTCTATTATTGTTAATTATATAGATACGACACATGTTTTTAAATATATTATTTCCCCAAATGAAATTGATGCACTTGGACTAAAAGGAGTTTCAGTAAAAGAATTTATAGATAAGGATAGACTAGATCAATTAGATAAATTGATGCTGTCCGAAAATATTAGTTTGTTTTCTCCAATAAATTTGAGAGAAGGATGGGTGGGATTTCCATTTAATTTTTCTGCACGAGATAAAAACAATAATATATTAGGATATTTTGCACCTATTATAAATGCAAAGTATCTGTTAGATTATTTTTATGAAGGCAATAATAGTAAGGAGTTTGTGCACAAATTTATTGTGAAAAATTCTTTTGATTTAACCCGAGAAGCCTTTTACGACGGTTCTGAAATTTATAATGTGGATAAAGATTTAGAATATTATAAAAATTTTGATGTCGAGGAAGACAATTATATTTATTCAGATATCAATGTGTTTAATTTAAAACTAAGGGTAGGGAGTGCGTTTAAAAGCAAACCTAAAATAAGTAATACAATAGCATTTTTAGCTTATTTATGGTATTTCATCATCTCTTTTTCAATTTTAATTATTTATAATCAATTTTCAAAAAACAAAAGACTTAATAAAAATTTAAAATTTGCGAATACAGAAATAAGCAATCAGAATTTAGAATTAGAAAATAATTTAACTAAAATACAAACGCTAATAAAAGAAATACACCATAGGGTAAAAAATAATATGCAAATGATTTCGGGCATTTTGACTTTGCAGCAAGATGAAAGTGATGATGCAAAAGTAAAAACGGCATTAGAGCAAAGTAAAAACAGAATTAATTCTATGGCTTTAGTGCATGAAAAGCTTTATGGTAGCACATCGCTTAAAGATATAAATACAAAAGAGTATTTGGAACAACTAATAGATTTTGTTGAAAGAACTGTTAAGTCTGAAAAGTTAAATTTGAAGAAGACCATAAATATTGATAGTCATTTAATTTTTGATGGAGATACGACATCAAATATAGGTTTGATTATTAATGAATTGGTAACTAACTCATTTAAATACGCCTTTAAAAAAGATAGTGTTAACGCTTTAAATATTTCAATCTTAAGAGAACCAGATTTTTACGTATTGGTTTATTCAGATAGTGGCCCAGGAATTCCTGAAAATTATGGTTTTGAAACTTCAACTTCTTTAGGTATGCAACTTATTCTTATATTGACTGAGCAGCTTCAAGGAAAACTTGAATATTCAAATGATGGTATTAGCACATTTAAAATTTATTTTAATCCGCTTGTGCCTAGTTTTAAATAATAATAGCTTTATTAACTCATTTCATTAATGCTTACATTAAAAGTTGCTAAGACAGTTTTTTTGGTGTTTTTAATTATTGATTTAAGTTAGCCTTTACTACTTCATTTTAACATTAAAATAACGCTTATCGTATCAATTTAGAGTTTGAAATCTAGTAATTTAGTAGGACTAAATTAATACAAATTATAAAAAATGATATTATGGCAACAATTAGGTTAGGGGATGAAGCTCCAAATTTTACAGCAAAAACATCGGAAGGTGACATTAATTTTCATGAATGGTTAGGGGATAGTTGGGGAATTTTATTTTCTCACCCTGCTGATTATACTCCAGTTTGTACCACAGAATTAGGAACTGTAGCAAAATATAAAAAAGAATTTGATAAGCGTAATGTTAAAGTTGTTGCCCTAAGTGTTGATGGATTAGATTCGCATAAAGGATGGATAAAAGATATTAACGAAACACAAAATACAACCGTTAATTTTCCAATAATTGCAGATGAAGACAGAAAAGTTTCTGAGCTTTACGATATGATTCACCCAAATGCGGATAGTAAATTTACGGTTCGTTCGGTGTTTGTAGTTGATAATGAAAAAAAAGTAAAACTGATTATAACGTATCCAGCTTCTACTGGAAGAAATTTTGATGAATTGCTTCGCGTTATTGACTCGTTACAATTAACGGCATACCATAAAGTTGCAACACCTGCAAACTGGAAACATGGAGAAGACGTTGTTATTAGCCCCGCCATTTCAACTGAAGATGCAAAAGGAATTTTTACAAAAGGTGTTAATGAGATTAAACCTTATTTACGTATGACGCCACAGCCAAATTTAAATTAGTTAAAAACTCTGTTAATAAATTTCATATTGATATTGTATAAAACCTACCTTTGCATTATCTTTGTGAGATATTTATAAAAGACAATTACATTTATGTTTGATTTTAGCCAGTATTTAGGATTTTTAGCATTTTTAGGTATTTTAACCTTAGGATTTTGGTTAATGATTTTTTTATTAACTTTTGTTATTCCTTATTGGATAGGAGGTTCTTTAATTGAAAGATTGAAAGAAATGAGAGAAGAAAAAAAAGCTAAGCGTCAAGCATAAAACATAAAATATTAAAATAAAAAAGGGGAAACTAATTTAGTTTCCCCTTTTTTTGCGCATTTGTTTTTCTGTTTGATAAATATGTGTTTACATATCCATACCGCCATCTCCGTCAAAACCACCTTGCCGTTCACGCTTTTTCTGTTGGTTGAATCTATAGGTAAATGCTAAATTAAAAGTACGTCCACCTCTAAATTGAATTTCTTGATAAGCTGTAAAAGTATCTGCCGTAATGTTATTTTTAAAAACTCCCGTGTTAAAAAGGTCTCTTACACTAAAAGCCATTGAAGCTTTGTTTTTAAATAAATCTTTACTGAAAGCTAGGTTTGTTGATAGAATTCCTTTTCTATCATTTTGGGCATCAGTACTTGGGCCTCTGTAATTTAAGTTAGTTTGCCAATCTATATTATATGGTAATGTTAATTTGTTGGTTAGTCGTGCTCTCCAAGTTAGGTTGTTTGCACTTAGGTCAATACCATTGTAATTGCCATCTCTTTCAAATTTGTAAATATTAAAATCGCTATTAATTCTCCATTTTTTTGAGACGTTATAATTTAAGTTAAATTCCATACCATATCTGTTTTCGTCACCTAAATTTACTGGGCCTCTTTGAATGACAGGAAATGATTCACCATCAACTATAACTGTTTCATTAGAATTTCTACTCACAAAAGACATGATATCTGTGGCATATGAATAATAAATTGAAGACGAAATAGTTAGTTTTTTTAGTTTATTTAAATAGCCTATTTCAAAAGTACTTGCAAATGTTGGATTTAAATCTGGATTACCCTGAAATACATTTGTAATGCTAGAGCGGGAAGGGAATGGGTTAAGCATAAAACCTCTTGGTCTTCTTATTCTTCTATTATATCCTACACTAAAACTTTGTGTTTCGCTAATTTCATAATTTAAATTTAAAGTTGGGAAAAGACCATTAATAACTTTTTTATTAAAATCGCCTGTGGTAGGTTGGTCTATTGTGATTCTAGTATTTTCGAATCGTAACCCTAATAGGTATGAAAATTTATCTATTTTACTACCAAATTGACTATAAATAGCTGTATTGTATTGTTTAAAATTAAAAAGATTTGTTAAATTGTTATTAACTACAAAATCTCCAGATTCAGAATCTAAAAGCGACACTTCAAAATCTGTTGTTCTAGTTGAAAAATCTCCTCTATATCCAAATTCTAATTGGCTTTTTTCTCCAATTGGCAAAACATAATCTGATTGTAATAATATTTCTTCTTGATCTTCAAGTGTAGAAACTATTTCAGAATCTACACCATCAATATTTATAAGTGAATTGACATCTTCATTTGAATTTTCATATTGAAAATCAAAAGTTAATTTATGGTCACTTTCTTTAAAATTTTTGGTAAAATTCAAAGCGTATTGTATTGTTTTGTCATCCTCTTGCTCGGGGTCCAATCGCTCACTTTCACTAGTGGTATTACTAACTTTATTAAACTGAACAAGTTTGTTAACCGAATTATTTTCAGAATCGTTATTGCTATAAACAATGGAAGTGGTTATTGAAGCAGAATCATTAATGTACCATTCAATACCAGTATTTGTAGTAATACCTTTTTGGGTGTCCGTCCATCTTCGTTTTTCATCTAAATTAGGAGTGTTAATATCAAAATATGTAACATCGTTAAACCATTTTCCTAACCGTTCGGTATAACGATAAGATGTGGTGTTGAAAATATTTATATTTCCAGTTCTATAATTTATATTACCAGAAATACCGGCCGAATTTGGGTGTCCAATATTTGTTGTAACGGAACCATTTAGTCCTTGTAATTTACTTCTGCGTAAAATAATATTTAATATTCCAGCGGTTCCTTCAGCTTCGTATCTTGCAGAAGGCGAGGTAATTACTTCTACTTTTTCAATAGCATCTGCAGGTAATTGTTTTAATGCTTCGGTTGAATTAAGCCCAACTAATCCTGATGGTTTTCCATTAATAAGAATGCGTACGTTGTCGTTTCCTCTTAATGCAACATTTCCTTCAGCATCAACCGAAACGGATGGGACATTATCTAAAACATCGCTTACGTTTCCACCACTAACAGTAAGGTCTTTGCCAACATTATATACTTTTTTATCAAGTTTGATTTCTACCGTTGTTCGCTCGGCAATAATTTCAACTTCATCAAGAGATTCTGCGTTAATTTCAAGAAAAAAAACACCTAAATTTTCAGGTTTTGAAATATTTTTATTGGGAATTGATATGGTTTTGAATGAAATATATTCAATAGTAATGTCATAAATTCCTGTAGGAACTGGTATTCTAAAATTTCCTTTAGTATCGGTAATTCCGCCAGTTATTATTTTGTTTTGATTTTTATCTAAAAACGCAACGGTTGCGTATTCTAAAGGCTGTTTTGTTTCCTTATCAAACACATTTCCAGTAATGTTAACTTCTTTTTCTTCTGATTTTTGAGCAAAAGCAAACTCAGTAGATAATAAAATAACAAATAATAGTGTGAAATTTTTTAACATAAGTAACCTTTAGAAAATGTGACTGCAAATTTAGCCTAAGGTTTAACGGGAATAGGTTAAAGTTATGTTAATGCTATTAAAGATTTTTGCTATAAAATTGATGAAATTAATTCTGGTGGTCTGCCAATAACCGCTTTATTTCCATTTATAATGATTGGTCGTTCGATTAGTTTTGGATATTTTAGCATAGCAGCAATAATATCAGCATCAGTTAAGTCTTTATTTTTAAAGTTTTCTTTCCAAATAGCTTCGTTTTTCCTTACTAAATCTATGGGTTTTATTTCTAATAGATTGATGATGCCTTTTAATTCTTTAGCAGAAGGGACATCGTCTAAATATTTAATAATTTCAAAATCTTTACCCGATTTTTCTAATATTTCTAATCCATTTCGCGATTTTGAACATCGATTATTGTGATAAATTTTAATCATTATATATGAATATTAAATGTTTTTAATTGCTGGACAAGTTTCTCTGGCGATTCAAAACGAATGCCGTTTATTCCTAAATTATTTGCAGCTTCAATATTTCTAAGATTGTCGTCAATAAATACAGCGTTTTCAGCTTTAATGTTGAAACGACTTAATGTTAAGTTGTAAATGTCATCAAAAGGTTTTCTGGTTTTTTCTTCACCTGAAACAATTATCCCTTCAAACCAATGTAAAAATTCAAAGCGTTCCAATGCAATAGGGAAGGTTTCTGCACTCCAATTTGTTAAAGCAACAACTTTGTAATCATCAGATTTAATAAATGCTTCTAAAATTTTCACGGTACCTTGAATAGCGTCACCTAGCATTTCTACCCAGCGGCCATAAAACATACGGATGTGTTTTTCGTGCTCTGGAAAAAGTGCGACGCGCTCTTCTGTTGCTCTTTCTATTGGGTAACCAGCATCCTGATTTTCATTCCAATCATGGGTACAAATATTATCAAAAAACCATTGCATTTTTTCACGATTACCGTTGAATTCATCTAAAAAAACATATTCAGGATTCCAGTCTATTAACACACCTCCAAGGTCGAAAATTATAGTATCTATTTTTTTCATAACTGATTATCATCCTCTATTTTTTGCCCCATAGCCATTAAATACGACTTTAAAAACTCATCTATATTTCCATCCATTACGGCATCAACATTCCCTGTTTCATGCCCCGTTCTAACATCTTTCACTAATTTATAAGGATGCATAACATAGTTTCTAATTTGGCTTCCCCATTCAATTTTCATCTTGCCAGCTTCAATATCTTCACGCTGCGACAATTGTTTTTGAAGTTCAATTTCATACAATTGCGATTTCAACATTTGCATAGCTCTAGATCTGTTATCGTGCTGAGAACGCGTTTCCGAACATGAAATTTGAATACCCGAAGGTTTGTGCGTTAATTGTACTTTAGTTTCCACTTTATTTACATTTTGACCTCCAGCGCCACTTGAACGTGCCGT
>NZ_JBATHX010000368.1:0-4128 GCF_049667265.1 Algibacter sp.
ACATCGCCTTCAAGATTATCACGTCCAGCCTTTACAACTACCGTAATATCACGTTGTTGGTCATTATTTAAGATGATCACTTTTTCTGTGATTTTTGCCGAAGCTTCTGGAATAATTTCAAACGGACTAAACAATTCAACTTTGTCTGGTTTTGAGTAGCGCTGAATAATAGGCTTTTTAAAGGTTATTGGTGTATTATTAATCAACAGGTTAAAATCGATATTTAAGGTTCTTGGTGTTTCAGGTTTTCCAATTAAATTGCCGTTTTCCACCTTATACATACCTAAAGTCCCTTTATCGTTTAGCCAATAAGGTGTTGTTGGTTCTGCATCACTAGGGATTTTTAAAACCTCTTTAAATTCGTAATCTATATTGTTTTCGAGTGTCATGCCTTTAGGGATATTTAATCCGCTGGCATTTTTCAAACTAACTAAAACGATGGGCAAGTTGCACCTGTTTAGTACTTCAATATCTAGTTTTATAATATTGTTTTGCGTTGCCCAATTGGTTTCAGCCGAAGCTTCTAAATACAAACCAGCGCACATTTCAATTATGGATTGTAGCGCTTTTGTTTTTTGAATGCGCCAATGGCTATCTTCAACTTTTTGTAAAAGTTGATAAGCCTCAACCAACTTTGAAACATGGGTTGAAGGATTTTGAAAATTGAAATTGCTTTCAATAGCATTTAGAATATCACCAACAGCTTTACCGCCTATTACACGGTTCCATGAGGTGTCAATGCCAGCAAAAATATTTTTGTCTCCGTTTAGCGGTTCACCTTTTAAAAACTCGATAAACTCTTCTTGTGTGCCACGTTGCGATAAACGCCCAAAACCTTGAGATAAATGTTGGCTCCGTGCTAAATCAGCCAATTCGTTATTGCTTTTACCTTTTAGGGGATAATAAGTACCAATATCAACGCTAAGCATGTTGCTTTTGTCAATTTTATCAAAGGCTTCTTGACTACCGTAGCGCCACCAACTGGTGTTATAAAATAAGCGTTTTGGTTGCCACAAGTCCGTCTGTTTTAGTTGCGTTGGAAAAGCGGCGTTGTCATTTGATAAATCGAAAGCTTCCAAACTTAGCATCGCAGAACTGGTGTGATGTCCGTGTGTTTCGCCCGCTCTTCGGTGGTCAAACCGGTTGATGATTACATCGGGTTTAAATTGTCTGATGGCTAAAACCACATCGCTTAAAACTTCGTCTTTGTTCCAAATTTCTAAGGTTTCTTCTGGGTGTTTGGAATAGCCAAAATCGTTTGCTCTGGTGAAAAATTGTTCGCCACCATCAATGCGCCTTGCAGCTAATAATTCTTGGGTTCTTATAACTCCTAAAAGTTCTCTTATTTCTGGACCAATTAAGTTTTGTCCGCCATCACCACGAGTTAATGATAAATATGCTGTTCTGGCTTTTTCGTGGTTGGATAGGTAGGCAATTAAGCGGGTGTTTTCATCGTCAGGATGTGCGGCAACATATAAAACCGAACCTAAAAAGTTTAGTTTTTGAATGGATTCGTAAATCTCTGATGCTGCAGGTGTTTTTGGTTTTTGTGCTTGTGTAAACGATATGGTGAAAATGCATATCAATAATGAAAGTAGTTGTTTTTGCATGGTTTTTTTGGCTAAAACTCAAATATAAAAAAGAAACCAACGCTTTGGCTGGTTTTAGTTTTTATTTAACGGTTGATATTATTAATTCTTACATAAACGGTGCAAATACCAGTAAAGCATTAATAAAGGTTTTAGAATATAAAAAAGCAGTTGATTTCTGTTTTTGATAATAAAAGATATTATAAGATTAATGGGTTTTAATACGCTATCTTTGATGGAGCATTATTTATTTGTCGCTATTAACTTAACCATTTCGTATTACTTCAGCGAATTATTGAGGCTTCATACCTAAAAATCTATGTTTCAATTTAAATAACATGGTTTTATAAAAAATGGAGGTTATCAGAACTTTAAATAAGAAGTCTTATGGCGTGCCCCCTTCGGGTCGGGCTTTGCACTACAATTCCTCGCACTTCTTTCCAGTCAGTCTGTGAGATTTCCGCTGCTATCACTCACGCAAAAAAAAGTAACTATGATATTAGATATAGAAGTTAACAAACCAGAACCATTTGTTTTTAAACAACCCTTACCGGTGTTTAATAGCAGTACCGATGTTAGGCAAGCCATAAAAAATTTAGAAGCAGGAAAACCGCTATTAATTACAGCATTTTATAGCAACGGCTTAACACTCCTAAAAGCAATAGATGTGCATCTTAAAAGCAAGATGCCAACCACCACTTTTCAAGAACAACGTGCTTATCGGGCGGCATATCATACACTATCTAACCTTATTTTAATTGAAATTACAGACCATCAATTAGCCGTAAAAAAAGCACCAGCTATTGGTTGGTTAAAAAAGCTTTATCCAGAAACTAGCAATTTTATATTAACGTTTGTACAAATACAAGGTTTAAACAGTTCATGGCAATGGTACACAAAAGGCATAGTATTGTCTGTATTGCGCAATAAATTACATCCTTATTACGGCACTTATTTCCCTACGCGGTACGATCATTTGGTGTTATTTGACCAATGGTTAACACGTTACCAAGGTCCTAAAAAATCAGCTATCGATGTTGGAATTGGCTGTGGCGTATTGGCGTTTCAAATGGTTAAACACGGCTTTCAAAAGGTTTTTGGAACCGATACCAACCCCAATGCTATTATTGGGTTAACTGAGTTTATGAAAGACACCAAACTGTCTAGAAAAATTGAATTGGATTTTGGGAATCTATTTGGTAAATGGGAAAAGCAAACCGAATTGATAGTATTCAATCCGCCGTGGTTGCCAATAGCGTCAGAAATACAAAATATTGATGAAGCTATGTATTATAACAAAAACCTATTTCCAGATTTTTTTGCTGAAGCCAAAAAACGTCTTTTGCCTAACGGAAAGTTGGTATTGTTATTCTCAAATATCGCGCAATTAACAGGTGTTACCAGAGAACATCCTATTGAAAAGGAATTAGCCGAAGGTGGGCGCTTTCAATTAGCTAACTATTATAAGAAAAACGTAAAAGCAGCTTCTGATAAAACCAAACGACAACAACCTTGGCGTGCTTCTGAAATTGTTGAGCTTTGGGAACTTATATGTAAATAAGATTTTATTATTTTTACTCGGTATGCAATTAGTTAAAAACTAGTGGGAGCAGGGTGGTTTAATGTTCCTCTGATAAAAAATCGTTTCAATATTTTTTATCAAGAGTTAAACTAAGTTATCTTTTTTTTTTTTTGAAAAAGCCAAGCTGTAATTAAGAATTATATTTTTCAGTTGAAACCTAGTTCCAATCTGGGTTAGGCATTGCAGAGAAAATCCTTTTTTGCTTTACGAAAGACCTTTATACTGCACTAAAGGTGACAAGCAAAAAAGATTGTAACGAAAAGCCCGACGACGACCTTAGGAGGCGTAACGCCCAAATTCTTGATGTTATTCTGATAAGAAGTATGGTATTTACTCGAATTGACATGATTAAATTAAGTAAGTTTTACAACCACTTTTTGCGCTTAAAATAGATGAGCATGCCTATAAATAAAGCTATCATGACGCCCCAAAGGATGAAGTAGGAGTATTTATATTTTAGCTCGGGAATGTACTCGAAATTCATACCATAAATTCCTGCAATGAAGGTTAGCGGGATAAAAATGGATGCCATAATGGTTAGGACTTTCATGACTTCGTTCATTTTATTGCTAATGGTGGTCATGTACATATCCATTAAACTCCAAATCATTTCGCGATAGATATCGATGTTTTCTGATACTTGAATTAAGTGGTCGTAAATATCGCGATAATAGGTAATTGTTTTTGGGTGGATAAGCGCGCCTTCGTTTTTTTCGATGCGATTAATGACTTCGCGAAGTGGAAAAATGGCACGACGCACCCTTAATATTTCGCGCTTTAGGTTTTGTATTTTTTGACTAATATCTTTATCGACATTGCCTGCAAAAATAGCGGTTTCAAAATCTTCAATTTTATCGCCCAAAACTTCAATAACGCTGAAATAATGGTCGACAATAGCATCCAATAAAACATAGAGTAAATAATCGGCTTGCATACTGCGAACACGCCCTTTATTTT
>NZ_JBATHX010000369.1:0-1659 GCF_049667265.1 Algibacter sp.
TTTGTTGAAGTAATGCGCATGGTAATGCTAAAAGGCTCAAACTTTATGGATATTCTGCCGCAATTATTAAAAACACTACTGTATGCACTTGTAATGAATGGCTTGGCGGTTTGGAGTTATAAAAAAACGACTTAAAATATGAGGTATGAAATCAACAAAAAATATCAAATTATCCAAAGACGAATCCCTTTTTGTCAGAGGTCCATTATCTCGTTATAAGGAATTAGCCTTTGCCTTTAATGTCTTTTTTAATTTCATAAAGGCTTTTAGAAAAATGCACTTTATTGGGCCGTGTGTTACTGTATTTGGTTCTGCACGGTTTTCAGAAGATTCCGAACATTATAAAAATGCCGTAAAAATTGGGGCTGCCTTATCAAATACCGGATTTACGGTGATGACCGGTGGTGGCCCTGGTATTATGGAGGCTGCCAATAAAGGTGCTTTTGAAGCCGGCGGGCATTCTGTTGGTTGCAATATCATCTTACCTTTTGAACAAGAGCCTAATCCGTATTTGCACAAATGGATTAATATTCCATACTTCTTTTTAAGGAAGGTCATTCTTGTAAAATATTCGTACGCCTTTGTTGTTATGCCGGGTGGCATGGGCACTTTGGATGAATTGTTTGAAGCACTAACCCTAATTCAAACCAAAGTTATTAAGGACTTTCCGGTGGTAATTTTTGATTCGGAATATCACAAAGAATTATGTCAACATATTCATTTAATGGCTGAAAATGAAAGCATCAGTCCGGAAGACATGAAACTGTTATTTGTAACCGATTCTGTGGACGATTTAATTACACATATAGAAACGTATTCCATTAAAAAGTTTGGCCTGGTTAAAAAGCAGGTCAAACCTAAATGGTGGTTAGGCGAACAATAAAACAATACGAAATGAAAAATAGAACGATCATTACAACCATAAGTGCTATTGTTTTAGCCTTGTTTGCATTGCTCACTTTATTTTTAAGCAGCGCTGTAATTTTTGATTGGTTTGGTATTAGAGCGAAAGAAGGCAACTATGTCTTGTTTATAGTTTGGGCGAACTTTATTTGCAGTGTATTGTACTTAATTGCTGTTTACGGCTTCTTAAAACGTGTGAAGTGGACAGTTTGGGTGCTTTTAACAGCCTTATTGATTTTAATTGCAGCCTTTGTTGCTTTACAGTTTTACATTGGCAATGGCGGCATTTACGAAGCTAAAACAGTAAAAGCCATGATCTTTAGGATGTTGGTTACTTTAAGTTTTTCACTTATTGCCTTTTTCTATATCAACAAGCAGCTTAAAAATCCAAAATAAATGAAAGCAAAAATTTGGCTTATAGTATTGCTTTTGTTGTCTGAACATCTTGCGTATTCACAAAATAAGATCGGACCACTTCCGCAACTAGATCTTTATAAAATAGCTCTGATTAATCAAAGTGATAGTTATATCACCTTTCCAACGGATATTGGCAATCTGGAACCCTTGCTATTTGAGGCCAATGTAAATCCTTCATTTATTGTTCGGAAACGAAAGGATTCTAAATTAATGGCTGTGTTAACGCCACAGATTATTATTAGGATGTATAATGAAGAATCCTATCCTGTTCGCACTCCAAGTTATATTCCACAGATTACATTTTATTATTTAGCCAATAAAAAAGATGCACAAAATTAC
>NZ_JBATHX010000370.1:0-6443 GCF_049667265.1 Algibacter sp.
GAGCGCGCAGGAAACACCGCTTTGGAAGAAGTTGTTATGATTTTAAGACAACATCCATATCTTAATTTAGATACAAATATAAAATCTGAAATGCTTTACGGTATTAGCCAATTAGTTTCAGATAATAAGGGAATATACACGCAACCAAACAAAGGTATTGTTGGTGCTAATTCATTTGCGCATAGTTCTGGAATTCATAAAGATGGTGTGATTAAAAATCGTGAAACTTACGAAATTATGGACCCTAAAGATGTTGGTGTAACCGAATCTGCTATTGTTTTAACAGCACGAAGCGGAAGAGCTGCATTGGCTTATAGAGCAAAAAATATTGGATACGAATTAACAAAACTTCAATTAGATGAAATCTATACAAATTTCTTAGATTTTGCCGATAAGAAAAAAGAAGTTGATGATAATGATATTCATAAAATAATAGAAAACAGCAAAGTATATCGCGAGATTATTTCGGCTTAATTGATAAAGTTTAATTCATGAAATTAAATATTGCCGTATTACCAGGAGATGGTATTGGACCAGAAGTAATCGCTCAAGCCGTCAAGGTTTTGAAGGCTGTTGCTATGGAATTTAACCACATATTTACATTTCAAAACGCATTGGTAGGAGCTATTGCTATTGAAAAAACAGGAAACCCTTTACCAGAAGAAACCATAAGCATTTGCAAAAAAGCAGATGCTGTTTTATTTGGAGCCATTGGAAACACAAAATTTGACGAAGACCCTAATGCTAAAATTCGTCCAGAACAGGGCTTATTAGGAATTCGTAAAGCCTTAGGATTGTACACAAACATACGTCCAGTTATTGCTTACGAAGATTTATTAACCAAATCGTCGCTAAAAGTAAAACAGATAAAAGACACTAATATTCTTATTTATCGTGAATTAACAGGTGGTATTTATTTTGGCGATCGCTATTTAAGTGAGGATGGCAACACAGCATCAGACGTTTGTAAATACGAACGTTATGAAATTGAGCGTATTGCACATTTAGCATTTAAAGCAGCACAATCTAGAAAACGCAAATTAACTTTAGTCGACAAAGCTAATGTATTAGAAAGCTCGCGTTTATGGAGGCGTGTGGTAAAAGAAATGGCACCACAATATCCAGATGTAAGAGTTAATTACATATACATTGATAACGCTGCCATGGAACTTATAATTCATCCAAGACAGTTTGATGTTATATTAACCGAAAACATGTTTGGCGATATTCTATCAGAAGAAGCCAGCGTCATTGTAGGTTCTATTGGCTTATTAGCTTCAGCTTCCATAGGCGATGAACATGCCATGTTCGAACCTATTCACGGAGCATATACCAAAGCTGCCAACAGAGGTGTAGCAAACCCAATTGCCTCTATTTTATCGGCTGCCATGTTACTGGATCATTTTGGACTTTACGAAGAAGCCGCGTTGGTTAGAGAAGGCGTAGATAAATCGTTAAAACTACATATCACAACACCCGATTTAAACAACAAATACGATAACATTAGCACCACGAAAGTAGGCGATTTTATAGAAGATTTTATTCAAAATCCAGACGAAACTAATCTAAACTTTACAAATATACATTTAGGACAATCCACAATTATTTAATCATTTGAGTTAGTCACCAAACCATATTAAACTAAACATTATATTGGAAAGTCCTTAAAAGCGCATTTAACTAGTGCGCTTTTTTTATGCTCTAATTTGGGCGTTACCCGAAAAGGGTCGGGCCTGCCTGCCGGCAGGCAGGCTTTCCATTCCAAGTCCTCGCACCTCCAAAGTCGGGCTGTGGGCTTTCCTTTTCAATCCCTAACGCGGAAGATTGAGGATTGAGAGGTTCCTTTGCCGTGTCGCGGAAATTTTTTACAAAGTCAAGTTTTAAAAAACTCCCTATTTAGGAAACTTCCCCCGAATTTTATCTAAACACAAATTATGAATACTCCCAGCATGCGTATGTTGTTTTGAGGTATCAGGTACATAAGTACCATCTTGCACTTGTCCGCCAATTTTCTGGTAAGCTTCTCTAAAACTTTGCCCTTCAACTACCAAAGTATTAATATTATCAACCGTGAATAAATACTTGTACAAATCGCTATGTACATCAATATCTTTCACAATTATTTGTTGAATCGAATAATTAAAAATATCTAGAATGTCTTTCAATTCTTCAAAAGCAGCAATCATGTTTTCTTTTAATAATTGGTAATCTCTATGATATCCGCTAGGTAAATTATTGGTTATTAAAACCATTTCACCTTGTAAGGCTTGTATTTTGTTACACTTACCGCGAATCAATTCAAAAACATCAGGATTTTTTTTATGTGGCATAATGCTACTTCCCGTTGTTAATTCATCCGGGAACGACACAAATCCAAAATTCTGGCTCATATATAAACAAGTATCCATAGCGAAACGTGCCAAAGTATTTGCTAAACTTCCTAAAGCTACTGCAATAGTGCGCTCATTTTTTCCACGCCCCATTTGTGCCGCAACGACGTTATATTTTAGCGTTGCAAAGCCCATCTCTTTTGTGGTTAATTCTCTATCGATAGGAAAAGAGCTTCCGTAGCCTGCCGCAGAACCTAAAGGGTTTTGATCGACCGTTTTAATGGCAGCATCAATTAAAAACACATCGTCAATCATCAATTCTGCATAAGCTGAAAACCATAACCCGAATGATGATGGCATGGCCACTTGTAAATGCGTATATCCTGGTAAAACTTTGTCTTTGTAAGTTTCGGCTAATCCTAAAAGAGTTTCAAAAAGCGTTTTGGTCTTGTCTTTTACAAGTTTCAAATTCTCTTTATAATATAAATGACAAGCCACTAAAACTTGGTCGTTTCGTGACCGTGCTGTGTGGATTTTTTTACCAACTTCACCTAAGGTTTTAGTCAATTCAAATTCAATTTTAGAATGTACATCTTCAAACTGAGCATCAATAACAAAAGTGCCTTCTTCAATCTGTTTTTCTAAAGTTTTTAAACCTCTTAACAAATCGACTAATTCCTCAACAGTAATAATCCCGATTTTTTGAAGCATTTTAGCATGCGCCTTAGATGCTATAACATCGTATTTTGCAATGTGAATATCAATTTCCCGGTCGTTTCCAACAGTAAATTGCTCTATTTTTTTATCGATTGATATGCCTTTGTCCCAGAGTTTCATTTCCTAAAATTGTTTATTTGTTTATTCGTTGATATGTTTATTCGATTACTCGATTTAACAATTCAATATATATTTTAACACCTTCTTCAATTTCATTTACATAAATAAATTCGTTTGCTGAATGCGAGCGCGTACTATCTCCCGGTCCTAATTTTAAACTAGGGCAGGTTAATACCGCTTGGTCTGATAATGTTGGCGATCCATACGTGGTTCTTCCCATGGCAATACCAGCTTTTACCAAATCATGTTCTACCGGAATTGATGATGAATTTAATCTCAAACTTCGCGGTTTAATACTTGTAACTGGTGCTTTTTCTTGTAAAATTTGAGCAATTTCAGAATTACTATAGGCATCATTCACGCGAACATCAATTACCAAATCTACATGTCCTGGCACCACATTATGCTGCGAGCCTGCATTAATTTGTGTTACGGTTAATTTCACATCACCTAAAGCTTTCGATCTTTTTTCGAACTTAAAATCTTTAAACCATTGTAAAGCTTCAATCGCGTTGTAAATGGCGTTATTATCATTTGGATGTGCGGCATGACTTGGCGTGCCTTCTATAACGGCTTCAAAAACCACTAAGCCCTTTTCGGCCACCGCTAAATTCATCAAAGTAGGTTCACCAACTATAGCAACATCCACTTTAGGAATTATAGAAAGCATGCTATTTAGCCCGTTGGGACCGCTACTTTCTTCTTCCGCGGAAGCGACAACAACTAAGTTATATTTTAAATTTTCCTGATTATAAAAATGAGTAAACGTTGCTATTAATGACACCAAACAGCCTCCTGCATCGTTACTTCCTAGTCCGAATAGTTTTCCATCTTCAACAAACGCTTTAAATGGGTCGTTTGTATAGGCCGAATTTGGTTTTACCGTATCGTGATGCGAGTTTAATAACAGCGTTGGTTTGCTTTTGTCAAAATGTTTATTAACCGCCCAAACGTTATTTTTGGTGCGTGTAAAATCAATATTATATCGCGTGAACCAATCTTCAATTAGCAATGCCGTTTTATCTTCTTCCGAAGAAAAAGATTGCGTTTCTATCAGCTTTTTTAAAAGTGATATAGCATCTTGGGCTAAATCTTGTATCGCCATATTATAGGGTTATTGTGGTAAAATTATCATTCGATTGGGTTAACATGGATGTGTTTCCCATATTTATATTGTGCACGCCATTTTTTAGAGCATCAAAACAATTTTCAAGTTTTGGAAGCATGCCATCTGCAATAATACCTTGTTCTAACAAATCTTTATATATGTTTGAATCGATATGTTTTACAACCGAATTCTTATCCTTTATATCTCTTAACACCCCATTTAACTCAAAACAATAATAGATTGAGGTTTCATAAAGTTTACTCATACCAACGGCAACTTGCGATGTTATGGTATCTGCATTGGTGTTTAACAACTGCCCTTTTCCATCGTGAGTAATGGCACAAAAAACTGGGGTAAAACCAGCTTGAATTAACTTATCTATTGAGTTATGAGCAACTTCTTTAACATCGCCTACAAAACCATAATCGATGTCCTTTACTGGTCTTTTTTCAGACTTTATACTATTAATATCAGCGCCAGTTAAGCCAATAGCATTTGTGTTTAAACCTTGTAATTTTGCAACCACGTTTTTGTTAACCAAACCTCCGTAAACCATCGTAATTACCTCTAAAGATTCGGCATCGGTAATGCGTCGACCATTTACCATTTGAGATTCAATCCCTAATTTTGCCGCGATATGAGTGGCACGTTTTCCGCCACCATGCACTAAAATTTTCTTTCCTTCTAAATTAGAAAATAATTTCAAGAATGCCAGTAACGACGCATCGTCCTCTATGATGTTTCCTCCTATTTTTACTATGGATAGTTTTTCCATTTTTAGCTTTTAGACTTTTGCTTTAAGCTTTTAGCGCCTACCTACAAAAAGCCGATTATAAATTTTTTAGTATTTTTTTAAGCACTAATTGGGCTGCATATGTTCTGTTGTTAGCTTGCTCGATAACTAACGAGCTATCACTATCTAAAACCGCATCTTCTACTACCACATTTCTTCTAACGGGTAAACAATGCATAAATTTTGCATCGCCAATTTTGGATTTTGTGATCATCCAATTAGGGTCTGTATTGGCAACTTTACCATAATCTTCATAAGAACTCCAATTTTTGGTATATACAAAATCGGCATCTTTAAAGGCTTCGTATTGGTTATGATAAATCTTTGTATTGCCAGTAATTTCAGAATTTAAATCATACCCTTCAGGATTTGCAATAACAAACTCAACATCCATTTTTTGCATGGCTTGAGCAAAACTATTCGCTACCGCATGAGGCAATGCTTTAATATGTGGCGCCCAACTTAAAACCACTTTAGGTTTTTTAACTTTAGCGTGTTCTGAAATTGTAATCGCATCAGTCAATCCTTGTAATGGGTGTCCAGTTGCACTTTCCATATTCACGATAGGCACAGACGCAAATTTTACGAACGATTTTAAAACATGTTCGCTTTCATCTTTTTCTTTATCAATTAATGTTGGGAACGCTCTTACTGCAATAATATCGCAATATTGAGACACCACCGCGGCAGCTTCTTTAATGTGTTCTGCAGTCGTTCCGTTCATAACCGTTCCATCTCCAAACTCAATGCCCCAAGCATCGCCAGAAACATTCATAACAATTGGGTTCATACCCAAGTTTAACGCCGCTTTCTGAGTACTTAAACGAGTCCTTAAACTAGAGTTGAAAAACAATAATCCTAAGGTTTTATTTTTTCCTAATTCAATATGTTCAAGCGGATTTGCCTTTAATTCCTTAGCTTCTTCAATCCAAGTATTGATGTTGTCTATATCGTTTATGGATGTGTAATGTTTCATGCGTGTTCTATTTATATCTTTTTCAAACCGACAAGGTTTTTAAAACCTTGCAGGTTATTTTATTTTGGTAAACGGTACCTTGTTTTCCATAGCATTCACTATAAAATTATCTTCCAATCCGTTTACAATCCATGTTTCTATATTTGCTTTTTTTGTTAACGCAGCAGCTTCAATTTTTGATTGCATGCCGCCACTTCCGTGAGTTGATTTCGAACTCACTACTTGTGCTCTTAATTCATTAAAGTCAACAACTTCATTTATAGTCTCTGGAACGCCGTTTTCAATAGATTCTTTTGTGTAAATGCCGTTCGTATTTGTTGCTATGATGAACAAATCGACATCTAAAAGCGAAGCCGTTAATGCGCCTAACTTATCGTTATCACCAAATTTAATTTCATC
>NZ_JBATHX010000371.1:0-12473 GCF_049667265.1 Algibacter sp.
CTAAAAGTCAGGTTGCGATATGATGACCAGTAACGTGTATAGCCAATTCTAGGAAAAATTTGATGCTCTGCAAAAACAATTGCTCCCACCGGAACAACTAGTAAACCTGCATAAGTTAATAAAGGTAATATTTGTGAAAACACAAAAGGAAAACAGGCGATTACAACGGTAATTAAACCTACTACAATCGTCGTTAGCTTTCGAGAATGGTTGAAAAAAATGGCTTGGGCCGCTAAAACTGCTCTATATAAATTAGTTATTGCGGTCGTCCAGCCCGCCACAATAACAATGACAAAACCTGACCAACCAAGGGCATAGTATGCCACATCACCCGGATCAAGTTCAACAATAGATTTCCCTAAAATGACAGCAGCACCCGCACCCATAATTCCGGCTGCTATCCACGCTATATAATGACCAAACATCATACCAGTACTAGAGGCGTATGCGTAGTCCTTCTTTTTTGCAAAACGTAAGAGCGCCATATCTACTAATCCGAAATGGGTTATGGTATTCGCGGCCCAACCAAAACCTATAACTTCGACTAAGCCAATACCTGGTTTGCCATCGCTATTTACGCCTGTCCAGATACTCTGGTCACCAAGGGTCATAATATCAGCCCATCCACCCGGTAAAGTTTTATCCAAAACATCTAAAGACAAAGCAGGAAGGAGCACCATCGCACCACTCGCAAACATGACAAAGAGCCAAGGCGCACAGAGGCCAGAAAATTCAGAAACCGCATTAAAACCATAGAGCGCAATAAAAACCACAAAAATCCCTACTGCCAATACAATTAAAATAAACCAGGTGTTAGTAGGGTACCAATTAAGTTGCGCAGGAACATCAAAGGCAAAACGCACCGCAGTAGACGATACCGTAATCATCGCCGCTGAAATTACCGAAAAGATGATGACATTGGCCCAATTGTACAACTTGGTCATCGAATCACCTGCAATCTTATTCAAATAGGTATAGAGGCTCAACCGCGTATCGACGGCAATAGGAGAAGTAATAAACCTCCAACTCAGTACCGCCAAAATATTACCTATCAAAAGACCTAGGATAATATCCATCGTTTTGGCTCCTAAGGCCACAAAGGTCGCGCCAATGACAAACTCCGTCGCTGCTACATGTTCTGCAGCATAGAGTCCTGCAAAATGCGTCCAATCATGTAATTTATGTTTGGCTACAGGTAATTGTTCATCCTCTAGGTTTTCAAATTGTTTAAAATCTTCAGTTGTACTCATACTTTAGTTTGGTGTTGGAAATAAAATTCCTATAAATTTTTGTGGTGTGAGTGTTACTTTTTATCAAAATATTTTTATACAAAACTGTTTAGAATTATATAGCCTTATTACAAGACGGGTCAGTATTTTTTTTGTATTAGTCTTTAACTAATTCCATTTCTATTTGTTCTAATGATTTTCCTTTGGTTTCTGGTAATATTTTTAACATCACAAAAAATCCAATACATGCTATTGCTCCAAAAATGAAAAAGGTTAATGCGTTACCAAAATTTGACAATTCCCAAGGAAATATTAATTGCACAACCCAACTTATAAAAGAGTTAACAAAGGCTATAACACCAATAGCAAACCCACGATATTTATTCGGGAATAATTCTGAAAGCAATACCCACATTACGGGCCCTAAAGAAAAAGCGAAACATGCAATAAAACCTAAAACACCTATTAACACTAGAGTTGCATTAATATTGGTAGCGGATTCTAAAATAGCACCATCGTTTTTACCATAAACTTGATTACCTAAAATTGATTTCATTTCATTTTTAAAATCAACATCATTATCATAAACTTTATTCGCGAATATTGATAGTTTATAAGAATCGTTAAACTTTAATTCAGCAATAGATTCTTGAGTTAATTGATAAGTTGCTTGTTTGAAACCATAAGCGCATAACAATAAACTAATTGCGATACCGGCTGTACCAATTAAAAGCAAAGGACGCCTGCCTACACGGTCTATTAAATACATAGCGATAAGTGTGAAAAAAACTGTAACCGAGCTTAATAGAATGCCTGAGGCAAAAGCGGCATCTGTTCCTATTCCTGTTTGTTTAAAAATAGATGTTGCATAAAAATAAACAGCGTTTATTCCTGTTATTTGTTGTAAAACACCAACAACTAAACCTACTATTAAAACAAACCTTAGAGCTGGTTTAAATAAGTCTTTTAAATTTACTTTTTCTTCAGCTTTTATAACTGAGCCTTCTAAACTGCTTAAAATGGTATTAACTTCTTCTTCGGCTTTAACTTCACCATAGACACTTGCCAAAACTTTTTTAGCTTCTTCATTTCTGCTTTTTGTAAATAACCAACGTGGGCTTTTGGGGATAAAAAACAAGGAAATAAAATATAAAACTGCTGGAATTAATTCAACTCCAAGCATCCATCTCCAAACGTTTTCATCTGTAAAAAACGACTCTCCCGATGTATTATATTTATTAAAGTAATAGTTACTTAAAAATGCTGCAAAAAAACCAAGAACAATGTTCAATTGTTGAATAGAAACCAATTTCCCTCTGTTTTCGGCCGTAGAAATTTCTGCAATATAAGTTGGCGCTAAAACTAATGCAGCTCCAAAAGCTAATCCGCCAATCATTCGTGCTATATAAAGCATTTCGTAAGATGCAGCGTAAGCTGATAATAATGCCGAAATAGCATATAAAAACGCTACTGCAATAAGTATTTTTTTTCGACCAATAATATCACTTAATCGTCCTGAAAAAATCATAGCAATCATAGCTGCAAATGATGGCGAACTTACCACCCAACCTGATTGAATATCACTTAAATTAAATTCAGGCCCAGCATAAGACATGACACCCGAAATAATACCTGCATCAAACCCAAAGAGGAACCCTCCTAAGGATACTACAAACGCAATAAGTATTAATTTTTTAGACATTTATGGTTTTTAGTTGGATAATACAATTGTTTGGATAGAATGAGGTTTTGTTTTTAACCTAGCTGTTCTTGATTCCATGGTTAGGCTGTAATCCATGTCTTTATCACTATCGTTCATAACGATTATAACAATGCTGCCATCCTCGTTTTTAAACCCTGTGGTCAATAAATAATTAGCACTTGAAACACTTACAATACGCTTTGCTCCTGGACGTATAAATTTTGAGAAATGACCTATATAGTAATATGAGCTTGTAAAAGTTAATTCTCCTGTTTCAGTATTTCCATGAACGGGAGAAAAGCAAAAATTACCAACGTGGTTTGGCCCACCTGTTTGGTCTAAAAGGATATTCCAATCGGTCCAGGCAACCGTACCGTTATTAAAATCATTAATCATGGATTTTCCATAGCGTTCCGCTAGTTTTGGGTCGTCATTCTCTAACCTTTTTAAATCATATTTCTCATTACACCCTTCAGTAAAAATTAAGTTTTTATCAGGATATGTTTCCTTTACACGTTTTACTGCATCGAACATTGGGATACCGTCTTTCCAATCTTCATACCAATGAAACCCTGTTCCCCAAACATACTTTGCCGCTTCTGGGTCATTTAAAATCGTGCTTGCTCTTTGGAATAATAAATCACGGTTATGGTCCCATACAATAATGTTCTTATCGCCCAAACCTTCTCTCTCCAAGGTAGGACCTAAGTAATTCTTTACAAAATCGCGTTCTTCTTCTGCTGTATAAATACAAGATTCCCAACGCTGAACAGCCATTGGTTCATTTTGGATTGTTAAACCCCAAATAGGAATCCCTTCAGCTTCATAAACTTTAATAAACTTAGCATAATAATTAGCCCAAGATTGATAAAATTCTGGCTTTAATTTACCACCTTTAAGCATATTATTATTTGTTTTCATAAATGCAGGTGGGCTCCATGGGCTAGCGTACATAGTTAGCTTACCTCCTGCAGCTTCAATAGCTTTTTTGGTGAATGGAAGCCTATATATTCTATCGTGATCTATATTGAATGTTTTCAGTTCTGAATCGCCTTCATCAATATAAGTATAGCTAGCTGTTGAAAAATCGCAACTATGAATAATAGTTCGACCTAAAGAGTAACCAATACCTTTTTCTTGATTATAATACGCTTCTAAAAACTTCGATTGATTGTCTTCAGTAAGTTTGTAGAATGTTTCCGCAGCGGCATCTGTTAAAGCGCCCCCAATGCCAAGAAATGTTTGAAATTCTTTTGAAGGATCTACATTAATTGCCGAATCCGTTTCCAAAGGTTGTTTGAAATCCTCAAACTTTAAACTTCCAGTTTCAGAAAGCTTTAATGAACTATGATGAGCTGTAGTATACACTTTACTACTTAACTGATCCATATTAATTGGTTTTTCGGTTGAAAGTACTTCTACAATAGGATCTTCCGTTTTTTCCGATTTACAGGAAAATATGAATATAAATAATGCTAAAATTTTAAATAAAGGATATCTCATAAATTGTCAGTATTTAGTTCTTAAATGACGATAATATATTATTTAAAGGCAGTTGAATTTTCGTAAAGTAAATGACCTAAGTATGAAAACTTTTTAGTTCTTCTTTAACCAAAATAATATTAGCTAAAATTAGTATTTTAACAAAAGGTTGAATGATACAAATCGAGCATTCAATGATAGAGATGTTGTTTTAATTCATTATTCTAACGTTGCTCGAGGGTTCTTATATAAATTGGTTCAACATTTCCAAAAACAAACTGTTAACTAACTTACTTTTTTAGGATAGGGTGTTTCCTATTTAATAATTATAACATGAAACGATAGCAATTCATATTAATTAATCTGACTCTATCTAAACCATTGAAATTTTATACATATGTTGTACCCATTAAAACAAAAAAGCCTCTCAGTTTCCTGAAAGGCTTGATTTTTCTAGTAGCGGGAACTGGACTCGAACCAGTGACCTTCGGGTTATGAGCCCGACGAGCTACCTACTGCTCTATCCCGCGATATAATATTAAAATAATTTACTTAGCGATACTCAACTAAATTGAGCACATGCTTTCGGTTCATAATGCCGACCAAATCATTTCGGACTGCAAATATACAATCCTTTTTAATTTCTACAAGCATAAAAATATAAAATATTATTGCTCTATGTTAACTGCTTGAAACGATGTTAATTCGGAATTAACAAATTCAGGAGTAATTTGAATAGGATTGCAACAGACTTCACAATCTTCCACATAAGTTTGCCTAAGCACAGAACTATCTAGTAACACAGAAATTGTTTCCCAACAGTATGGGCAAGTAAAAAAATGTTCTATCATGTTATAAAAATAAAAAAACCATCATACAAAATGATGGCTTTTTTAAACTAACTAAATTTATAACAACATTATTCTTTTTCAATATCCATTGTAGCTGTTGCATTTTGTAATTCTAAATGCATTAACGATGGTGGGTTTTTACCCGAAACACTTATATATTCTTTGTTCAAATTATTATCACTAACCATCATAGTATTTAACTTTGTTAAGTTCATAAACTCTTTTGGTAAATCACCAGAAAACTGGTTTGTTGATAATAGCAATTCTTCTAAATCTTTTAATTGTGCTATTTCTGCAGGAATCTCACCGTCCATTTGATTATCCATCAAACTTAATTTTTGAAGTTTTGATAATGCATAAATCTCAGTTGGAATCTGCCCAGTTAAATAGTTACTTCCTAACAATAATTCCTTAAGGTTTGTTAATCCCATAATTGAAGATGGAATTTCACCAGTAAGCTGGTTACTATATAATTTTAAAGATTCTAATTTTTTTAACTCTCCTAACTCAGACGGAATATGTCCTTCAAACCTATTCATAAATAAATCTAAAGAATTTAATTCAGTTAAATTCTTTAATGACTTAGGTAAAGTCCCGTTTAGTTTATTAAAACCTAAGTTTAAAACTTTCAAACTTGTTAAGTTTCCAATTTCTTGTGGCAACTCCCCATTAAGGTTATTAAATTGTAGGTTTATTTCAGTCACTCTATCGTTTTCCAATTTCACACCGTACCACTTATCAACAGATGCATTTAAATCCCAAGTGGAATTCCATTCTGCACCATTAGTTGAGTTATACAATGCTATTAAGGCATCTTTATCAGTAGATGAAACATTAGCGAATGAATACGCTGAAACGAAGAAACAGATTGCTAGTAATTTTAATGATTTCATTTGGTTGATTAATTTGGGATTAATTCTATTACGAATATAGATACGAATTCGACTAAAAACTATTTTAATCGATGAAATACATAAAATTTTAACATTCACAAATCGGTAAACTGTTTCCTAAATAACCAAAAGGATATAATTCTTGCCCTTAAAAAGCCATATTTAAGATATCACCACTTAACTGTAGTAATTGCAGCTCAGCTAGTTTAGCCAAGTATTTTGCTTGATTTTTACTCAATTCAGCATTAAGTAGGTTAAGTTGAGCCTGTCTAAACTCTATGGAGTTCACCTGCCCAAGCTTAAATTTTTCTTGTGTCCTATCAAAATTATTTTTGGAGGTTTTAATATTTTCTATTTGAAGTCTGTAAATATTTAATTTATTTTGATAGTCATCCCAAGCATTATTAAAATCGCGCTCAATGGTTACTTGTAATTGTTCCTTTTGAATATTATTGGCTTCTAAATTTATTTTAGCATTTTTAACCTGAGTTAAGGTACTACCTCCATCAAACAAATTCCAACTTAAATTTAATCCCCCAGAAAACCCAGTATTGGTTGAAACGGCAACAAAAGAAGCCGCATTATTATTATTTTTATTCCAACCATAACTTCCAGTTAAACCAAGAGTGGGTAAATAAGCGGATTTTTGAAATTTAACTCCCAGATTATTTATCGCAATACTTTTTTCAATTTGCAACAAATTAATATTATTGATTTTAGCTTTTTCTAAAAGTTCACTTTTATTATAAAGCGAATTAAAGGCCACTTCTGTATAAACATTAAAATCTCCAGCAATTGTATTCCCTAAAACAAGATTTAAATCTCTCTTATAATTATTAAGCTGTTGTTTCGAATTCATTATGTTAATACTGTCGTTATTAATATCGACTTCAGCATTTAGCACCTCTAATTTTGTGCTCTGTCCATAATCAAATTGATACTCGGACCGAATTAATCTATCTTTTGAAATGTTGAGTGTTTTGGTTAATGCATTATTATTTTCAATAAGCTCTGCAACATTATAATATATTGTAAAAAGTTGGATAACCGTATTTTCAATAGTTTCGCGTGCTTCCAATTCGGTAAGCTGCTGGTTTTCTTTAAATTGCTTATAATTATAAGAACGACCTAAACCATCAAATAAAACATAATTTAAATCGACCGAAGCATTATATCTAGAACTTTCGGCGCCATTTAAATCTACCGGAGTCCTACCATCTGAAAATTCGTTAAAACTGTTGTTCACATTATAGGTAGCTCCAGCATTTCCATTAAGCGTTGGCAAATATCCAGAATTTAAAACACTTGCATTATTTTTTGCAACCTCAACATCTGTATTTGCTAATTTAATACCATAGTTATGCTCTAAAGCCAAAGCAATGGCTTTTTCGGGGGTAATGAGTTCTTGTGCAAATAATGTTATTTGCGAAGCCATTACTATACTTAAAAAAACAAGTTTAATATTCATCTTCTTCTTTTTGTTCCTTAATAGCGCGTTCTACTTCTTCTTTTGAAACTGTTTTTCCTGTTGCCAACCATTTTGCATTCTTTTTAATTCCATTATTAAAAGCTAAAAAGAGTGGCAAAACTAAAAGCGTTAAAACTGTTGCATAAGCAATCCCAAACGAAATAGAAATAGCCATAGGTTTTAAAAATTGGGCTTGCCTGCTTTTTTCAAGTAAAAGTGGCGCCAAACCAGCAACGGTAGTTAACGAGGTTAAAAAGATGGCTCTAAATCTAGATTTTCCCGCTTCAGAAAGTGCTAAATCAAATGTCATACCTTCTTTTAAATTCGAATTAAATTTACCTATCAACACCAATCCATCATTCACCATAATACCTATTAAAGCAATAATTCCTAAAAGTGATAATATGTTTACTGAAAAACCTAAAATCCAATGGCCCCATGCTACTGCAGTTAAACTAAAAGGCACTAATAGTATTAATAAGATGGGCTGACTAAAACTTCTAAAAGTGAAAGCAATAGTGATATAGATTAGAATCAAAATTGGTATTCCTGCTTTGGCAAGGGAACTCGTTAACTTATCTTTTTCTCTATTTTGTCCTTCAAACGAGGCCGAAATTGTTGGATATTTTGATTTAATTTCTGGAATTACATTTGTTTTAATATCATCCAAAATATCGGTAGCACTTGAACTTGGGTCTTTTAAATCGGCTGATACTTGAATTTCGCGTTGCCCTATTAAATGATTAATAGCCACATCACCTCTTTCAATAGAATAAGTTGCAATATCTTTTAGAGTTACTCGATTTCCTGAAGGCGTAACAATACGCATATCGTCCAAATTATTTATAGATTCTCTATTAACCCTATCGTATCGCACCCAAACTCGAATTTCATCTTGTCCGCGCTGAAAACGTTGAGCTTGGGTACCGAAAAAACCAGCTCGCACTTGCGACATCACTTGACTTAAATCTAAACCTAATAAATAGGCACTTTCTTTAAGCTCTAACCTAATTTCTTTAATTCCAGCAGGGTCATTATCTTCAACATCCTTCAATAACGGATTAGTTTGTAAAACTTTTTTCAGCTCTAACTTGGCAGCTTTCAATTCTTTAATATTATTACTTAATAAAGAAACAGACACAGGACTACCACCAAAATTACCTCCAGATCCAAATATTAAACGTTCCGTACCAACTATAGGACCAACAGCTTCTCTTAATTTATTGGCAACCAAACTAGAATTTATGGCATCTGGCCTTTCTTCACCTGGCAACATATTTATATTCAGCCTGGCACTCGATGAACTCGTTAAATTTAATATAGTATTCTCAAATAATTTTTTACCAGTACCTTTTAGATATTCTTCCGACAGTTCCTCATTTACCAAATAGGATTTTTGCTCTATCATTGAAATAATAGAATCGGTAATTTTTTCGTTTGTTCCATTTGGCATATCCAACTCCACCGAAACCCTATCACTAGCTACACTTGGAAATAAAGTAACTCCAATAATACCACCACCAATAGACCCGAAGGTGAGAATTAAAAGAGATACAAATATTCCTAATGAGAGAAATTTAAATTTTAAGACAAAATCTAAAGTCGGACTGTATAATTTATCTCGTAAAAATGTCATAATACGATCTCCTACTTTATTGATGATTCTCATTTTAGAGAAAAATTGCTTCATCTTAGTGGGGTTCTCTTCCTCAATTGGCTTTCGAAGCGCTTTTGAGTGTGCCAAATGTGCTGGTAAAATAATTAAAGCTTCAATTAATGAAATGACCAGAGTTAAAATAACAATAACAGATACTTCACTAAAAAACTCACCAATTCTACTATCTAAAAAGAGAAATAATGAAAATGCTAAAAGGGTTGTAATTATAGCAGAAACAACCGGAGGAATAACCTCCATAGTACCATCAATGGCTGCTTGTTTTGGTGATTTTCCTTTTTCGTAATGTTGATATATATTTTCGGCGATAACAATACCATCATCAACCAAAATACCAATTACAATAATCATCCCGAAAAGCGACAATACATTAATAGTAACGTCAAACTGACCAGCAAAAATAAACATCCCTAAAAATGAAATTGGCAAACCGAATGCTACCCAAAATGCTAATCGTGTATTAAGGAATAACGACAAGAAAATGAGTACTAAAATGATACCCATTATGGCATTTTCAGTCAATAATTGGGTACGCTGATTTAATGTGATTGATAAATCTCGAACCACATGAAGTTGCACATTATTATGACTTTGATTATACCCTTCAATATAAGTTTTAACCTTATCAGCAGATGATATTAAATCCTCATTATTGGTACTTGTAATACTAATATTTACAGCTAATTCACCATTAAAATAACTAGCATTTGGTGTTTCAGAAAAGCGATCGCGAATTACCGCTACATCTTTTAAACGAACTGTTTTTCCTTCATTTGTTGCTTTAACAATAATATTTGACAGCTCATTACCATAGTAAGAACGGTTATTTGCTCGTATTAAATATTCTTCAGCATTGGTTTTAATATTACCACCCGTTACTAAAATATTTGATGAACTTACAGCTTTCGAAACATCTGAAAAACTAATATTATAAGCCAATAAACTAGCTTCATTAATAGCAATTTCAATTTCTTCTTCAGGATAGCCAGAAATTTCTATCTGTGATATGCCATCAATAGCTCTTAAATCGTTTTCAACTTGACGACCTAATTGTTTTAAAGTTGTTAATGGTATATTTTCGCCACTTAAAGCGAAAGAAATGGTTTCACGAACCTCTTCCCTTTTAGCCACTATCAAAGGTTCCATACCTGTTGGAAACGACGGCACTCTATCGACTGCATTTTTTACTTCTAAAAGCATAAAATCGATGTTTTCACCTTTTTCAATTTCAACAGTTATAGTACCACTATTTTCTCTTGAAACCGAAGTGACTCTATCAATTCCTCTTAATCCTTTAAGGTTATCTTCTATTTTAAGAACCACACCCTCTTCAATTTCTTGAGGAGAAGCTCCTGGATAAGCAACACTAACCGTAATTATTTTAGAATCTGTTAATGGAAAAAATGAAGATTTTAACGACAATACGCCAATAATTCCAAAGGCGAAAAATGCCAATATAAAAACATTTACTGCTACGTGATACTTAATAAAATAACTGATTATTTTTCTCATTATTTATCAGTTTTTATGCTAGTATTATCAAAAGGTTTAACAAGCATCCCGGCGTAAGCACCTGGAACTGATTTTTTAAGAATAACTGTACCATCAGGAACTTCCTTTAAAACAACTTTCGTATCTGAAAAATATATTGGTTTTGCAGGTATGACATCCAATAAACTATCGCGAATAATAAAAATTTCTTCATTCTCCGACAATAAATTACGGTCTATTTCAATGGCATTTGGTTCCGATTTCACATTTAATTCTGCTTCTAAATACATGCCTTCCTTTAACGTTTCATCCTTAACATCAATATAAGCCGTTATCGTTTGCGTAGTGGCATCAATATTCCCATTTACACGAGATACAATTCCTTTATAGCTTTCCGTTTTATCTAGATTCGTAAGTTTTACAGATTCGCCCACTTTTAATAAACTCGCATAACTTTTACTTAAAGCTACTTCCATTTCATAGACTGATGGATCTATAAATTCACCAAGTTTTTGACCACTCCGAATTAATGTGCCTTCCGTTACTAAAGCCTCAGTTAAAATACCAGAAAAGGGAGCAGAAATAGTATACTTGGATAAGCGTTGTTCTAAATTTTTAACATTGTAATAGCTAGATACAATACTACGACCTGTAATAAAGTAGTTTTCCTTATCTGAAGTCATTTTAGGTAGTTCAGGGGTTGATTTGCTTAAATCAAAACTATTAAGATAATTTTGCCATTTTTGAAAAACTTCAGGAAAATCTAATCGCAAATCTGGCATAATTGCAGCTATGGCATTATACAAATTACTTTTGGAGGATTGTACACTAGCATAATACTCAGCAGCATCTATCCTAATTAAACTTTGCCCTTTTGAATATTTTTGACCAGGTTTAAAAAGGGTATTTGATGTTTTAAAAATTCCTTGTACCTCTGAATAAAGTTCCACGCGTCGTTTAGCAACCAAACTGCCATTTGCAGGAATTACAATTTGAATGGTACGGTTTTTAACAGTATCTGTAAATACTGTTTTTACTACTTTTTCTTTGACTGGTTTTGGTTTATGTTTATCTGCAATAAGTTTTTTTGCAAATAAAAAAGACAGCACTATTATTAAAATTCCAATTACGGAAAGTATAATTTTACGCATACTTCTAGTTTTGATTTTAAGACTACAAAACTAGGCTTTAGTTTAAAGGTTCAATGTTAAAGAAAACCCAAAAAACCTTTAATTATCGAAGTCCTCAATTTCCAATTGAATATCCTCCCATTTTTTCATATATTCTTGCAAATGGGTCTTCTTTTTTTGGTAATCATCAAAAAAGTTGGGTTTGGAAGTTATTTCTTCGTAATTAATTTCAAGTTCTAAATCAATCTTCTTTATATCCCGCTCAAGCTGATTAATTTTTGACTCTAAATTACTCAATTTATTATTTAAAGATTTTATTTTTTTCTGATCTTCGTATGACTGCTGGTTTTTAACCTTAGGGGTTTCTTTTACCACCGTTCGTTTTTCAACCTCTCTCAAGTTTTCAACCTTACGTTGCTCTAAATAATAATCTATATCCCCTAAATATTGTTTCAGTTTATGGTCTTTAAATTCATAAACAAAATTTGTTAAACCCTGTAAAAAGTCACGATCATGCGAAACCAATATTAATGTGCCTTCAAATCGTTTTAA
>NZ_JBATHX010000372.1:0-5882 GCF_049667265.1 Algibacter sp.
TAATTTTGCGGATACATCATACACTTCGTTTTTCTGAATTAAGCGTTGTTCATTTATAACGTCAAAATTGGTGGCATCTAAATTATAATTTGATACATATCCTTGAAAAGTGGTTGTTGTTTTATCATTCCAATCCCTGGTATAAGTAGCTCCGAAGGCTAAGTTTTCTTGAGATAGCATGCTGTTTAAAGCTTCGTTTTTATCATTAATTGTAGATTGCTCATCATAATTTAAATCGTTATTCACGTTTAAAAAATGAATGCGAACTTTGTCCTTTTTAGTAATATCATAAAGAAATTTAGCTGCAATATCATAAAAATAGAAAGATTCGTTTTGTGAAATTGAATTGGTATTTTCTTTTCCCTTAGAAAAATCTGAATCTTGAAAAATACGCTTAAAATATTGGTCATAAGTCGTAGTATTTATCAAATCAGTAATCGAGCGACGAGTAGATAGTTGCAACTCTGTTTTTTTAGATAAAGGCACTTTTATATAACCATCAATATTTATTAAATTGAAACCTAAACCGGCATCAAATTCGTTGTCAATATCATCAGGTAATCGCATGTCAATCACACTCGAAATACCATCGCCATATTTGGCATTTGTTCCATTTTTATAAACGCTTATGCGTTTTGTTGTGAAAGGATTAAACGCTGATATCAACCCAAAAAAGTGACCAGATTGATACATTTTTATTCCATCCCATAGTAACAGGTTTTGGTCGTGCGTGCCGCCACGAACATTAATATTTGAAACTGTTTCGTCAGTACTTTGAACCCCCGGAATAGCTTGTATGGTCTGTAAAACATCGGGTTCAATAAGCCCAGGTAAAATGCCAAAAGTTTTTGGTTTTATGGTTAATGACCCGTCATTTAGTTTTGTAATACCTGTTGTTAAATAGTTGTTTACTACAACTTCTTCAAGGATTTGTATTCTGAAATCTTTGCGATTCTTCTTTTTCGCTTTAATTACAACAAACCGGTTATCTAATAATTCAAAATCTAAATGCGTTTCTAAACGAAGAAATTCTAAAACTTCATCTAAAGTTGCATGATCATCTGGGAAAAATGCTGTCCTCTCTTTTATAACATCATCGACATAGGAAAAATGAATATTATAGGTTTCAGAAAGTATATTTAAAATAGCAATAAGCGGTTGCTTTTCTTTTTGAACGGTTTGAGCTTTCAAGGAGACAACATTCAAAAAAAACACAGATAAAATAATAGAAAAAATAAAGTTTCTATTCACTTTTTATTGTAATCGAATTATTTGATTTGCTATACCTTGCATGTAAAGGTAAGGTAATTGATTTTAAAGCTAATGCCATATTATCGTGAGCAAAACTACCTGTAAATAATTGTTCAGAATCAATACCAAGTAAAGTTACATCAACATTATATTGTCTTTCAAATTCAGCAATAACCAATTTGTATGGCAAACTTTTAAACGTACTAGTGTTATTTAACCACGAAGGCATAGTGCGGTTTTCTTTTTCTTTAGCAATTACTTTCCCATCGATAATTAAAAAGCTGTTTCCAGGTTTTAATTTTGTTTCCTGAGTGTTGTAAGTCACCCCAACAAGACCTTCGTAGCAAATAACCTCAAAATAACTGTCCCGTTGTTTGACATTAAATTGAGTACCATAAACTGTTACAATTCCAGATGTTGTTTTCACCTTAAATGATGATCCTTTTGCAACTTTAAAAAAGGCTTCTCCATGAAGTTCTACTTCACGGTCATGTTTCCAATCTTTTTTATTAAATGCTAAATGAGACTTCACGTTGAGGGAAACATGGGACGCATCTGGTAATTCTATAGTTGTTTTTTGTGCAAATTCAGTAGAAATCGTAGTGTCTAAAGTGGTGGTGTAATAGAATAAACTAAAACAAACGGCAAGTATAGCAGCAATACGCATAAATGGTTTAAACCAATGTGTTTTTGGTTGTTGGTTTTTACTTTTAATGGTTGATAATACGTTTTCTAATTCTTCAGAAGTATTGTAATTATCAGCCTTAAAAGCTTGCAAGTTGGTATTTAACTTTACTAAATCATCATAGTCTTCAAGGTTTTTAAACGCTTGTAGTTCCTGATCATTTAGGTTTTTATCTAACCATTTCGATATGAGTTCTTCTCTATTCATGATTTCTATACAACTATATAACAGTTAACTTATATTATTTCCTACCCTGTTTTTGAAAAAATTCCAAAAAAATCAAAAACGAAATTCCAAATCCCAAATTGTTACGCAGAGATTCATGCAGTTTTCACAGAGATTCACAGAGAAAAACTTTGCGAGAAAAATATCCCATATCACTTTCGGTAACGCCTTCGTTCATCTGTCTTTCGTCTTCCGTCATTTTTCTACAACTCCTTTATATCCTTCCGCAACTTAACCAAAGCACCATAAATTCTCTTTTCAACCGCTTTTGTCGAAACACCTATAATCTCAGCAATTTCTTTAAAACGTTTCCCTTCAACCCGGTTCAGCATAAAAGCTTCACGTTGCGCATCTGTTAAATTAGAAAGTGCTTTTTGTAGTTTCTCAGCATATTCAGCTTCCTGCATTAAAAACTCAGGAGTCTCGTTGGTAGACATTTTTGGTTTCGTTTGCCTATGCTTTAACACCACTTTTTGATGGGCTACTTCATTAAGCATTAAATTATTGGCGGTAGTAAATACAAAACTCTTTGCCTTTTCGGGCGAAACTTTGGCGCAATTCTCCCATAACTTAATAAAAGCCTCCTGTACTTTATCTTTTGGGTTTAGTAAATCACCAAACTTATAGTACAAAAAGTTATGTAAATCTTTAGCGTGTTTTTTGAAGATGGAAGAAAAAAGGTGCTCTTCACAAATATTTTCATGTAATTGTTTCGGCATTAGTTTTGGCGGTTCATGCTTCTAAAATAAGTCTTTTTGGGTATTGGAATTTATTTTTTTTGAATTTTTTTGATTTTCAGGGTAGGGATTTGAAGAGTTAACCTGTTTTATAATAAAAATGCTAAACCTAAAATCATTTATCATGAAAACTACTTTAAAAACATTTTTACTAATTCCTTTTTTTGCCCTTTTATTATTTACGTCTTGTCAAGATGAAGTAACCGAGATTACTCCGCCAGTAGATAGTGAAGCCCTAACTGCCGAATCTGAACTTACCAGCTTAATGTTCGCCACATCTATCATGGACGGCTCTGCTGATAATATTATTGATGAAGCCAGCTGTTTATCAGTAGAATTACCTGTTACAGTAATTGTTAATGGATTAGAAATCATCATTGATTCAGAAGAAGATTTTGATGTTATCGAAGCTATATTTAAAGAGTTTGAGGATGATGATGATGAGTTGGAAATTATTTTTCCAATCACCATTATTTTGTCAGATTATGAAGAAATTGTTATTGAAAATCGCGAAGCTTTAGAAGCGCTTATTGAAGCATGTAAAGATGAAAATGAAGAAGATGATGATATTGAATGTATCGACTTTCATTACCCGATTTCTTTTTCCATTTTCGATACAGATTTTCTAATTATTGATGTGGTAACTATTGAAAACGACCGTCAATTATACCGTTTCTTAAAGCGTGTAAAAAATGCAGAAGTTATAGCAAGTCTTAATTTTCCAATAACTTTAGAGTATGCCGATGGTACAACCGTTGTCGTTAAAAATAACGAAGAGTTGGCTAGAACAATCAAAGCAGCAAAAAACGCTTGCGATGAAGATGATGATAACGATTATGGCGATGACGATTTCACCAAGGAACGTTTGGACGAATTATTAATAGCATGTCCTTGGGATATTTACCAATTTTTAAGAGAAGGAGAAGACATCTCTATTGAATACAAAAATTACAAAATGCAATTCAATGAGGATGGGGTTGTGTATATTTTAACACCCTACAATGAAATTCATGAAACAGGAACATGGAGCACCAGATTAACTACAGATGGCGTTTTGCTAACCACTAATTTTGGAAGTAGTGCAGGTTTCGATTTCGAATGGACCGTTTATGAGTTAGAAACAGGAAAAATAAAATTATTTAAATCTTCAGAAAAACGATTAATCCTAAAGAAAAACTGCGATGAAATTTCAGATATTACAAAAGCACGTATTGAAAACTTTTTGCAAGAATGCTTCTGGAGAATTGCACGCTTAAATATTGAAGGAATTGATACGGAGGCAGATTATATAGGTACACCACTTAAATTCTATTCAGATAACATTGTTAAACTTAGAGTTGAAGGCGAGTTAATTCAAGGAACTTATGAAATAAGCGAACGCGATGCAGGCTTCATTTTACAAATAGATTTAGATGGCAGACCAGAATTAAAACTAGTATGGTTAATAAATTTCCTTGAAGAAGATTTAATTAAGCTAGAAAACATAAATAATCAAATGATTTTAAAAAGACATTGTCCAGATGGTGATGACGATTTAGGATACATTGATGATGTGCTAATTTCAAGCACTTGGGAAGTAGCTGCTTACTATGTTGATGGAGCAAATAAACCAGAAGAATTTTATATGTACACCATAAATTTTATGGAAACAGGAAGATTAAAAGTAACAGACCCAAATAGCAGTATTTTTAACGGCTCATGGTTATCATACAGAAATGAAGGTTTACATCTTGGTTTGTATTTTGGTGAAAGCGCGCCTTTCGATGATTTAAACCACCGTTGGAAAATTGTAGAAATTACTACAGATAGAATCGAGTTAAAAGATTTAAATGCAAGCGGAGAAATAGAGCGCATCCTAGTTCTAGAAAAGCTCCCATAAACACACATGTTTGGTTAAAAAAGAAACTCATTTTCGATTAAGTAGGTTAATTAATAAAGTTTCATTTTTAAAGGCTGTCATCTCAAATGACAGCCTTTTTTTAGTGAAACTCTATTTTGAAAATTCTGAAAGACGCATTCAAAATAGCTAGTTGAGCTAATTCCGAAGAATTACGGGATCTTTTATCTTTTAGTAATAATTTGGGCGTTACCACAAGGGTCGGGCTTTCCGTTCCCAATCTTTTTGCTCGTGCCTCACAAAAAGGATTTCCACTTCAATCCCTAACGCGGGTTAGTCAGCAGTCATCGGTAATCAGTCTGTAATTAATTACTATTTAATTAAAGAATTTTAAGTTTTATAAATTACAATTAAAAATTAAGCACTTTTTATGTCAATTTAGTTCAAGTAAAACAATAATTCAACCTCATAAAAAGGAAATATTTAGTTATTTTTGCAACTCAAATTTTAATTATAGATCAGACTGCCTGCTGCAGACTGTAAACTGAAGCCTTAATACTATGTTTAACAATTTAAGCGAAAAATTAGATAAAGCCTTACACGTTCTTAAAGGACACGGAAGCATCACAGAAGTAAACGTAGCAGAAACTTTAAAAGAAGTAAGACGCGCATTACTCGATGCCGATGTTAACTTTAAAATAGCCAAAGATTTTACCAATAAAGTTAAAGAAAAAGCACTAGGACAAGACGTATTAACAACGTTGCAACCAGGGCAATTAATGGTTAAAATCGTAAAAGACGAGTTAACCGAGCTTATGGGTGGCGATGCTGAAGGTTTAAACCTATCAGGAACACCAAGCATTATTTTAATGTCTGGTTTACAAGGTTCTGGTAAAACAACATTTTCTGGAAAGCTAGCTAATTATCTAAAAAATAAAAAAACAAAAAAACCTTTATTAGTAGCCTGTGATGTATATCGTCCTGCAGCAATCGATCAATTACATATTGTTGGAGAGCAAATAGGTGTTGAGGTTTTTAGTGATAAAGGAAATAATGATCCTGTAGCAATTTCAAAAGCAGCATTAGCACACGCCAAGGCAAACGGACATAATGTGGTAATTATTGATACCGCTGGTCGTTTAGCTGT
>NZ_JBATHX010000373.1:0-6775 GCF_049667265.1 Algibacter sp.
TAACCCATAAACCGACCCGCCAGAATTCAAAATACTAATTTGCCTTGATGTAGAAAACAACTGCTGATTTTCGGTGAAAATATTAGCACTTCGTTTTCCCCTTCCAAAAGATGCTCTAAATGCCGATTTGCTCCAGGGTGAATATCGTGCATGAACCCGCGGTGTTACGAATGTATCTAATAAATTATGGTGGTCAATTCGAAGTCCAGCGGTAAGGTTAAATAATTCCAGATTATCAAAACTATATTCAAAAAAACCTCCAACCGAGTTTTCAGTTCTTTCAAAATCTGAATTTAAATTTCCAGCCTCAATTAACTCATCATAATGATCGTAAGTATAACTAATTCCTGTTTTAATTTTATGTCTAGAATCGCTAATAATGGAGTTATAAATAGCATTGGCGTATAAACTATTATGCTCAATATCATACCTGTTTAAACCAAAATAAGATGCTTGGTTATGCTTACTAAACGCGGTTTGCACCCCAATACTTTGCCAAGGAATATCTGGATTTACATACCCGAATTTCCCTGACACTTCGTAACGTTTGGTGTCAATTTCACTTCCCCAACTGTTTGTGGTAAGCTTATCTGTATCAGGATTAAAACCTATTTGCCCGGTTTGCTTTTCATCATTTAAAAACTTTAAATTGATAAAACTTACAAACCCTTTTTCAGTATCAACATATTGCCACCGGTTCATTAAATTAATCTGCTTGAATTTTGGCATATCCAGAAAACCATCATTATTCACATCGTGTTCTTCATTATGTGTGTTTCCATGTAAATACAAACCCGTATGCCATTTTCTATTCACCTTAGTGTTAATATGAGTATTCAACTCTAGTCGTTCACTCGATGCGCCGTATAAATTCACAAATAATTTATTATCTGTTGCGGGCTTTACCAATTCTGCGTTAATTTGACCTGCAATACTCTCAAAACCATTAACCACGCTCCCCGCGCCTTTTGTAATTTGAATACTCTCTACCCAAGTTCCTGGAATAAAACTTAAACCATAAGCTTGTGATGCACCACGAATAGATGGAATATTTTCGGTAGCTATTAAAATATAAGGACTTGTTAATCCTAACATTTTTATTTGACGCGTTCCTGTAATGGCATCGGCAAAATTAACATCGATGGATGGGTTAGTTTCAAAACTTTCAGACAAGTTACAGCATGCTGCTTTTAACAATTCATCGCTACTCACGTTTATAACATTTGTGGCTTTATAGTACGATTTTGCCATGGTTTGCTTTCTTGATTTCAACAACACAGCATCCAAATTATCTGTTGGTTGCAGCCAATGTTGCACCTTTTTTGGTTTGGCAATGGTTAACGTATCTGTTTTAAAACCAACATAACTAATTACTAATTTTTTGTAAACTGATTTATATGGAATCGTAAAGGCGCCATCAATATCAGTAACTGTTCCAACCTCCGTATTCAGCCAGTAAACATTAGCTCCAGTTAAATAAATGGTTTCATTATTAATATTTGCTTCCAGTACAATACCTTCTAATTTGATCTGTGAAAATATGAGCCATGGAAGCATGACAATTATGTAAAGAAATTTTTTCAAATAATACGTGCTTAAATATTTGTGCATTCTTGCAATAGTACTAAAATTAAAAAACTACGACAATCAATTTTTATTGAAAATCATCAATCCGAAATCTAATTTAATTATTTTTATTCATTAACATTTCGTGGTCGTATTGACAACACCCTGGTAAATTCTTATAGGCTTCTTCACTACCTGCTACTTTTTCTGTATCATAACCTGATGCTGCAATTGCGTTATGGATTGCCATTGCATCTGTTTTACTATTGTCAAAAAACACGTCAATTTTCTTTTTATTGACATCCCAATTTGCACTAGCAACTCCTTCAACTTTGTTAACCGCTTTTTCGATGGTTTTTTTACACATTCCGCAATTACCTCTAACACCAAAAGACATGTCTGCCATAGCCATATCTTTAGATACTTCCGTTTTTGTTTCTGTTGTTTCCTGCTTGGTTTCGTTTTTACAACTTGTTAAACCTATAGCCATTACTAAAGCTACACTTAAAATTACTTTTTTCATTGTTTTAAAATTTAATTGTTATTATTTGATTTATATTACTCTATTACTTGTTTTATTTCTCCACAGGTTAGCATTGCACCACCAAAATATGGGTTGATTACTTTTTCTTCCCTGCTCAACCAGTATGCACCATTATTATCATCTACCATCGGACAAAACTCAACAAAGACTTTTTCATTGATACCAAAGGTCTGAATCGTGCTAATTAAATGTGATGAGAGGTGCTTAAAATGATTTCGTTGTGATTCAATATTTGATGTGCTTGAAATTGATTTTGCCGATGCTTTTATTTCTTTTTCTAAAGACATCCAATGACCGTGAGCCTCTTTATCCCTTAATAGCTTCATATCAACTTTAGATAAATTATCCAATAGTCTTTTTGATTCTGTTATTACGTTATTAGTATCATCTTTAACTAAAGCGTCTTTTAATTTGATATAATCATTAAAAACTATTTTCAATTGATTCTGAAAGCCCTTAGACACTTTTATCCTCTCATTCATATTAGAATGATTCTCATTATTTACTGAAGAATTCTTCTCCATTCCAAGATGTCCTTCATGACCAGTCATAACTTTACCACCTTCTTTATTCATCATTGATTTTTTGCCTTGTAATTGGGCTGCTGCATCAACGGTAAATGTTCCATTTGTTACTATCTCATCGTCAATTTTCAAACCCTCTAACACCTCATAATTATCGCCAATTTGATTACCTAATGTAATAATGCGCATTTCGAAAATTGGTTGAGTAGGGTCTGTTTTTACATAGACAACAGAACGTTCTCCTGTCCATAAAACTGCTGTTGATGGAATAGTCAACACTTCTTCTTTACCTGAAGTCATTCCTTTAATTTTTCCTTCAACAAACATTCCTGGTTTAAATACATCATCTTTATTATTAAGTACTGCTCTTAATTTCACCGTTCTTGTTCTGGTATCTAATACTGGATCTATAAAATCTACTTTAGCTTTAAATACTGCATTAGCATTTGCATTAGTAGTTATAGAAATAGCTTGACCTTTTTTAAATAAATCAATTTGATTTTCATATACATCAAAATTAGCCCATACCGTATTGAGATTTGCAATTTTCAGTAACGGTTGACCTTGTTTGATATAATCGCCTTGTTCGACCAATTTTTGTGAAACTGTACCTGAAACGGTTGCATATACCGGAAAGTTTTCTTTTACTTTTCCTGTTTCTTCAATCTGATTGATTTGATTACCAGAGAGCTTCCATAACTTCAATTTATTACGAACCGCCTTGTATAATCCAGGTTGTGATTCCTTTAATGAAGCTGCTGTAATGAGTTCTTGTTGCGCAGCATATAATTCTGGCGAGTAAATAGTTGCCAATAACTGTCCTTTTCTTATTTCTTCGCCTGTAAAACTTACATTTAAACGTTCTATTCTTCCTGAAAAATAACTGACTTGAACTGCATTAGCTTCTTCATTCTCTACAACTTTTCCTGATAATTTAATGGTATTATCTTCTGTTTTACCATTGCCAACAATTGACGTTTGAATGTTTGCCAATGCCATAGCGTTTTTTGTAAGCTTGAATTGGTCTGCTAATAATCCTTCAGAACTACTTTCCGCAGGAATTAAATCCATACCGCAAATTGGGCAATCGCCAGCTTCTGGTTGCATAATCTGTGGATGCATAGAACACGTCCACATTCGATTTGTTTCAGTTACTTCATCGTGATTATGTTCTGTCTCTGTATTAGATGAACCTCCAAAAAGGAACCACCCTAATAGCAATCCAACTGCTAATATTCCGATATAAATTATATATTTTTTCATTTTATTATATTTTAATTACTCAATTTTAAAATCCTTAAAGCACCTTGAATTACCAATGCAAAAACTATTATACCTATTATTAAATCTGGTAACCCAGAGTTTAACCAATTCACCAATAATCCTGCAATTATTACTCCTACATTGATAATAATATCGTTAGAAGTAAATATCATACTTGCACGCATATGCGCTTCTGTACTTTTAGATTTCTGCAATAAGTATAGACAAATACCATTAGCTATTAAAGCAAAAATTGAAACGATAATCATTGTAGAGAATACAGGTAAAGCCTCAAAACCTAAAAACCTACGAATAACCTCAACAATGCCAATCGTAGCGAGTGTTATCTGAAAATAGCCTGCATATTTTGCAATGCGTTTCTTTTTTAAAACCGTTCCGCCAACCGCTAAAAGACTTAATCCATACACAAATGAATCTGCAAGCATATCTAAACTATCTGCCACTAAACCCATTGATTTTGAAATTATACCTGTACTCATTTCAATAACAAAAAACACGAAATTAATTATTAGAACTGTCCATAAAAGTTTGGACTGAGTTGTTTGAGATTCATTAAGAACGATGTCCGTTTCTTCTGTACTTAATTTAATTTCATTCAGGCTTAATTCATTGATAGCTTTTTCAATAGGATTGACTCCGTTAATATGAAAAATAGTTAGAGTCCTTTCCTCTAAATCAAAGTCAAGTTGCTTGACACCATCAATATCAGATAACCTCATCCTAATCAGATTTTCTTCTGAAGGACAATCCATTTTTGATATTTTGAAAACTGTTTTGAACATTTTTTTAAATTTTAATATGTCTTAATCTTAAAGCGTTGACGATAACCGAAACCGAACTAAAACTCATTGCTAATGCAGCAATCATGGGCGAAAGTAAAATTCCGAAGAATGGGAACAAAACACCTGCTGCAATCGGCACACCTAACGTGTTATAGATAAGTGCAAAAAACAGATTCTGTTTAATGTTCTTCATTACAGCATCGCTTAAATTTCTTGCCTTAACAATACCGTGTAAATCTCCTTTTACCAAGGTTATCATAGCACTTTCTATAGCTACATCTGTTCCTGTACCCATTGCGACACCTACATCACTTTTAGCAAGTGCTGGTGCGTCATTAATACCATCGCCTGCCATAGCAACAACTTTTCCTTTTTCTTGTAGTTTCTCTACTTCCTTGAGTTTATCCTCAGGCAACATACTTGCTTTAAAATCTGTAAGATTTAATTCTGTTGCTACTGCTTGTGCTGTGTCGTGATTATCGCCTGTTAACATGATGACTTCAATACCTTTGTCTTGAAGTTCCTTGATGGCTTTGGCGCTAGTTTCCTTAATTTTATCGCCTATTACTACATAACCAGTAACCTTTTTATCTATTGATAAATAAGAAACTGTTTTCCCTTGTTTCTGATATACTTTAGCTTCTTCTTCCATCTGCAAGGTTATCTCAGCATTGGCATAATCCATCATCTTAGGATTTCCTAATGCCACCTTTTTATTTTTAATAGTAGCTTCTACTCCTTTACCTGTAACTGCACTAAATGCTTCTGAATTTAAAATTTCAGCGTTTTGTTCCTTTCCATATTTAACGGTTGCTTCTGCCAATGGATGTTCGCTGTTTTTGTTCAATGAAACAATATATTTCAGAATGTCACTTTCGCTAAAATCAGCATCAAAAGAGCCTATTGTTTCAACGGTTGGTTTTCCTTCGGTAATTGTTCCTGTCTTATCTACAATTAGTGTAGTAACCTTATCCATTTTTTCAAGTGCTTCAGCATTTTTAATTAATACACCATTTTGAGCACCTTTACCAACACCAACCATTACAGACATAGGTGTTGCCAATCCTAAAGCGCAAGGACAGGCTATTATCAAAACAGCGATAGCATTTACAAACGCATAAACATAAACTGGTTCTGGTCCCCAAATTGCCCAAACTGCAAAAGTTAATAAAGAGATAATGACCACAACAGGCACGAAATAACCTGATACTTTATCGGCTAAATTTTGAATTGGCGCACGACTTCTACTGGCATTGTTAACCATGTGGATGATTTGAGAGAGTAGTGTATCACTCCCCACTTTTTCAGCTTTCATTAAAAAAGATTGATTACCATTTATGGTTCCGCTGCTTACTTTATCATTTACTGTTTTATTAACAGGAATTGGCTCTCCAGTAATCATTGACTCATCAATGGTTGTATCTCCTTCTGTTATCGAGCCATCCACAGGAATCTTATCTCCTGGTTTTACTTTTAGAATATCATTTAATTCAATAGCATCGATGGTTACTTCAACATCTTCGCCATCTACCACTTTTATAGCTTTATTGGGTGCTAGCTTTAATAATTCTTTTACTGCTGAATTGGTTTTACTATGCGCACGAGCTTCTAAAAGTTGACCTAAAAGCACCAATGTTAGAATGACGGTTGCTGCTTCAAAATAAACGTGTACTGCTCCAGATTCCGTTTTGAACTGACTTGGAAAAATATCTGGAAAAAACATACCAAAACCACTAAATAACCAAGCTACACCTGCACCTATTCCAATAAGTGTAAACATATTAAGATTCCACGTTTTTATACTTTTATAGGCACGTTCAAAGAACATCCATGTTGCATAAAACACGACAGGAATTGATAATGCGAATTGAATCCAATTCCAATATTTTTGTTCCATGATGTCATACAATGGATTATTGGTCAACATTTCGCTCATTGCGATTAAGAAAATTTGCAATGTAAAAACAACTGCAATTTTAAACTTCTTTAATAATTTTTTATAGGTTTTCTCTTCCGCTGAACTATCTGCTTCCATTGGCACTAAATCCATTCCACATTTAGGACAAGCACCTGCT
>NZ_JBATHX010000374.1:0-4056 GCF_049667265.1 Algibacter sp.
GTTGTACAGTTATCCTCAACGGTAGGAGTTCCTAAATTGATATTAGCAATATCCGTGGTACATCCATTAGCATCTACATTCACAGATACAGGCGCCGCACAAGAAACAAATGACGGTTCGATATTATCAATCACCGTGACAATTTGCTCACAAGTTACTGAGTTGTTAGAACCATCTGTTACGGTCCATGTTACAATGGTTTCTCCAAGAGGAAAGGTATCCGGTGCATCATTCGTAATAGTAGTTGTTGTACAGTTATCCTCAACGGTAGGTGTTCCTAAATTGATATTAGCAATATCCGTGGTACATCCATTAGCATCTACATTCACAGATACAGGCGCAGCACAGGTTACAAACGACGGTTCGATATTATCGATTACCGTTACTGTTTGCTCACAAGTTACAGAGTTGTTAGAACCATCTGTTACGGTCCATGTTACAATGGTATCTCCTAATGGAAAGGTATCCGGTGCATCGTTCGTAATAGTTGTTGTTGTACAGTTATCATCAACAGTAGGTGTTCCTAAATTGATATTTGCGATATCAGTCGTACATCCGTTCGCATCTACATTTACAGATACAGGTGCCGCACAGGTAACTATTGTTGGTACTGTATTATCTATAATGATTACCTTTTGTTCACAAGTAGCGGTATTTCCTAAACCATCCGTTACTGTCCAAGTTACTATTGTTTCACCTAAAGGATAAGTAGAAGGAGCATCGTTATTAACTGATGCTACCAAACAATTATCTGAAGTTGTAGGCGTTCCTAAATCGATAGTTGCTGAATCAGTAGAACATGTTCCAGAATCTAAAATTGAAGTTACATCAGCAGGACATGTAATGGTCGGATTGGTAATATCAACTACGGTATTAATTTCAACATTTTGATCGAAAGTACATCCATTAGCATCTAAGACAATTACAATATAACTTCCTTCAGCAAGTCCAGTAAAGGTACCGCTAGATGAATAATTAGTGCCATTATCTATAGAGTATGTGTAAGGTGAAATTCCACCAACTGCTTCAACAGTTACTTCTCCAGTTGTATTTCCTAAACAATCCACATCAGTTTGTGAAGTTATAGAAGCCGATATATTTGTACTCGGCTGAACAATTGTTGCTGATTTGCTAGTAGTACACCCATTTTTATCGGTAATTGTTACAGAATAAGTTCCAGAAACTACGTTAATTAAATCTTCAGTTGTTGCACCGTTACTCCAAAGAAAAGTATATGGAAATGTACCACCATTAACAGCAAGATCAAGAGATCCAGTTGCATCATCACGACATAAAATATTTGTTACTGCTATGCCTGAACTTAATATATTAGGTTCGTTTATAGTTATCGTTGTATTGGTAGTACACAGCGTTATAGAATCTGTTACCGTAATGGTATAATCACCGGCAGGTAAATTACTAACAGCAGCTGTTGTGTTAGGAATCGTATCCCAAGCATATGTAAAATTTCCAGAACCACCGGTTACAGTAGCAGTTACACTACCATTACTATCACCAAAACACAAGGCAGGTGTGGAAGTTCCAGTAACTGATAAGTTCAAACAAGTACCTGGATTCACAGTTACCGTGGTGGAATCAGTACATCCATTAGCATCGGTTACAGTTACTGTATAATCGCCAGCACTAAGTCCAGTAATCGAACTTGTATTTTGACCTCCAGGAGACCAAGCATAAGTATAAGGTTCAACACCACCAGTTACAACTGAAGTTGCTGTTCCATCACCAGTAACAGGACCTTTTTCGTCTGTTGTCGTTGCTGAAACGTTTAAGGCATTACTAGGTTCTGTAATTGAAATAGTTTCTTCAACAGCTTGACAAACCGTTCCATCAATGGTAACACTTACAGAGTAAACACCTGCAACTAAACTACTAAGTGAACTAGTTTTTACGCCAGCATCAACTTGACCGTTAGACCAAGTAAATGTAAAAGTAGCGCTAGGATTAGCTCCAGAATTAGCATTTACTGTTCCAGACCCGCTAGCATCACCAGTACAAAGAACATCAGTAATATTAACAATATCGATTTCAGCATCACAAGTGTTCACGCACTCGATGACCACACTTTGAGTTAATTGACATCCGTTTGCATCGGTCACAGTTACACTATGTGTACCATTAGATAATCCAGTTGCAGTAGCGGTTGTAACACTTCCAGCAGATGCACTCCATTGGTAAGAATAACTTGGAGTCCCACCAGAAATAATAGCTGTTGCTTGACCATTAGTACAACCTTGAGCTGTAGTAGCATCCACTTTAGAAATATTTAAACTGAGCGGATTATTTGGTTCCGTAATGGTTGCGCCAATGGAAGTCGTACACCCAAGGGCATCAGTTATAGTTACGTTATACGCTCCAGCAATAACACTTGTTAAATCTTGAGTAGTCGAGTTATTAGCATCATTCCATAAATAAGAATATGGTTCAGTTCCACCAGTAACGTTAATATCAATATTTCCAGTTGCTTCACTATTACATGAAACATTAGTTTTTGTAGTAATTGTAGCAACTAAAGCAGGAGGTAAGGTTAAAGTATTTGAATCTTTATTAACATCTGTTATACTACAAGTTCCATTTCCGTAAGATCCATTATAGGTTAAATTGGCTGTAAATGACCCTTCAAAAGCTGGCGTTCCAGTATAATTAAAAGTTCCGTTTTGAGTGTTTGATGTACCAACTTGAGTACCATTTAAACTAAAAACCCATTGGTATGAATTCGAAACAGCCGTACAACCACCTTGGTTTACGTTACTTGTATATTCAATTGAATTTGTACAAGCAACACGAGAAATTTGCGGATCTATTTCAGGGCAAGGAACACAAATAGCAGGATTAGAAAATGTTTTTGTGGCAATAGCACAATCTGAATCTTCATAATTCATTACAGAATTCCCAACATCTTGAACACCACATGTAGTACTATTGTCTGCTACTATGCTATAGTTTAAAGTTATAGTCTCCTTATATAAATTATTTACAAACCAAGAAATTTGGTCGCCACTAACCGTGGTTGTTCCTGTAGCAGTATTAATTGTTCCAGGCACTAATGAAAATCCATTTGCAATAGTATTTGAAACTAAGGATTGTCCAGGTAGTTGCGTAGCCGCAGGAACTAATTTCCCCAAAATTTGACTATAAATACCACTTAAATCGGCATTGTTTTCTGTAATATATGAACCAGAATTTTGTATGCTATTTAAAGAGTTTACGGCATAAGTTTGTTCTGGATCTGTAATTGCTCCAACAAGACCAATTGAAAATATATTTTGGGTATAAACCACACCGCCAACAGTAGTAGTTTGTGCATCAATTCCAGCTTGTATACCTTCAGCGCGGCAATCTGAATTTGCAGCATTCGGATTACAACTTAAATTAGTGCCACTAGCTTCACCTGTGTTAATGTTTCGATATGAAGCAGCTCCATCAGATAATAGAATTATATTCCTAGAAGTATTACAATTAAACGTGCCAGAAGATGTTAAAATGCCATCAGCTTTAACCATAGCATCTTCTATATTGGTATTCCCACCTGTTACTATATTATTAATGGCTGTTATAATGGCGTTTTTACCTGTTATTCCGGTTAACCCTATATCAATAGTTGCCGCATAGGCGTAACTAACTACAGCTATTTTATTTAAGCCATTAGGATTATTAGAAGCTAAAAAGAAATTATCTACAAAATCAATAGCTGCATCTTTTGCGTAAGTAATAGGAAGTGGGGCTGCGCCATCATCCATACTACCCGATCTATCAATTACTATAACAACTTCTTGAGGTTGAGGAGGCGGATTTCCTATAATTTCAAGCGTTACATCAAACTGATTACATTCCGTATCATTTTCAACAGCATATTTATTAACAGTAACTTCCTGAGAAAACAAACTGCTAAAAGAGAAAAATAACAAAACAACTAAAGAATATCTTAGTTGTTTTTTATATCTTTTGTAAAAAAGTAATTTATTTCTCATAAAAATATTTTTAAAACTCGTTTTATTCATAATAAAATTTTATCCCTCAGTTGGGTCTGGGATATAT
>NZ_JBATHX010000375.1:0-4129 GCF_049667265.1 Algibacter sp.
GAATAAATTATCAGTTTTTGGCGTTTTGCTTGTTCTTCCGATAATTGATATTTACTCTCGGAAAGTTCCCTATCACTTTCTAAGCTCGAAATACGGTTTTGTTTACTCACAATATCTTTACTAAACCTGGCAGCCTGGGATATTTCTTGTTCTTTTTTAGAATATAATTTATCAACCAAATCCACATAATCTTGATAGGCCAATAATGCTTTATCAAATTGCCCAGCATCTCTAAACACTTCAGAAAGCCTTCTGGTGGCATCTTTTTGAACTATCAAATCGGCCTTACCACCAGCCGCTTCAATACTTTTTTCTAGATACGGAATGGCATTTTCATAATCTCTTTGCGAGGCATAGGCGTTCCCGATTTTATAGTTTTGTTTTTGCGGTGTTAACGGACTTTCATTATCTAAATCAGCTTCTGTTTCAATTTCAGTAATGGTATTTAAAGCCTCTTTTCTTAATTTAATTTCATCTGAATAATTATTGGATTCGTTTTTAAAATCAGCCACTTTAATTTGTTCCTCAACAGCTCGTTTTTTGTTTTCATTATTAGCCAATTTCATCGATTTATTAAAAAATCCTTGAGCCTTTTGAGTTTCACCTTGGGCGTTAAATGCCTGAGCAATTTTCGAGTTTAAATCGGTTATTTTTGGCGTTATTAAATGCTTTTGGGCTACTGCTAACCCGTCTTCATAAGCACCAACTGATAGATTATAAGATTTGGTTAAAAGGTAAACATCGCCAAGTCCTTCGTATAAAACGGTTAATTGCCAATTAGTTAAATTGTTTTTATCAATAGTATTATAGGTTTGTAAACTTTCTTGATAGTTTTTATTCAGGTGGTAGGCTTTTGCTAATTTTAAGGAAATTATATTAGCCTTGGTGTTTTGCAAGCTAATTCTATAATTTGAAACTGCTAAATCGTACTGTTTCCAATACATATAGATATCGCCTAAAACTTCATAAGCCTCGCTATTTTCTTTGGTAGAATTACTTTCTGAAAGCGCGTCAGCAATAAACTGAATACTTTTTTTCGCATCCTTTTTTAAATAGGCTTTTGCGGAATCTATTAACGGCTTAAACAACTCGGTTCGAGATCTAGAAACAGACTTAAATTTAGATAGTTTTAATTTGTCTTCTTGACTTGGTTCGACTTCAACCTTAATGCGTTCATTACTCAAAATAGTATAAAAAACGGTTTCAAAATCTTTATGTCTTATTGTAAGTTCATCACCTTTTCTTGCTTCAATTCTAAACTCTCCGAAGCTATTGGTAGTAGCGTATCCGCCGCCATTAACTTCAATATTAACATCCTTTATTGGATTTTGGGTGTCACTTTCCACAACCGAACCTCGAACCGTAAATTTTGGACTAGAATTTGAAACAGCATCATTATTTTGAGCGCTTACAATCAAACCACTCAAGGTGAAGCACAACAGATACAAATATTTAATAACCAACTTCATTCTTTATTTCTAGTAGCTAAACTTACGCACTTTACTTGGTTTAATAAAATGTAGATTTTACATAAACGCCCCTTTTCTATCCCAAAAGGAAGACTTTACGAACTTATAAGATTGGTTTACTCATTAAACTAAGTATTTTACTCATTCACCTTTTTTTAAAAAATATGTTGAAACTACTTTTACGGTGTAACAAAATGTTCAATAATCAAAAAACAAAAAATCATGAAAACGTATTTTAAAACACTCGTATTAAGTTTCGCTTTATTTGGATTTATTTCCTGCAACGCAAAAAACAAACAACAAAACTTGGCGTTTAACGAACCTAAAACAGAACATCACGAGCCTAACAAACAATTTATTAAAGTGGCTTTATTGCTAGACACCAGTAATAGTATGGATGGCTTAATCGACCAAGCTAAAGCGCAACTTTGGGATATTGTAAACGAATTGTCGTATGCAAAATGTGGTAATAACAAACCCAATTTACAAATTGCTTTATACGAATATGGAAATGATAGATTAAACGGCAAAGAAGGTTACATCAGGCAAGTTTTAGCTTTTAGTGATGATTTAGATGACATCTCTAAAGAACTCTTTTCGTTAACCACAAATGGTGGCGAGGAATATTGCGGACAAGTTATTCAAACCTCTTTAAACCAATTAAATTGGGGCAAAAATGCAGACGATTTAAAACTTATTTTCATTGCTGGAAATGAACCTTTTACTCAAGGTCATGTGAATTACAAAGACGCCTCTTCAAACGCTAATGAAAAGGATGTGACTATAAACACTATTTTCTGTGGCGATTATAATCAAGGTGTTTCTAGCCATTGGAAAGATGGTGCCCAATTAACACATGGTGATTACATGGCTATTAACCAGAATAGAGCAACGGTGCATATAGCTTCTCCTTATGATGATGCCATTTTAATATTGAACCAAAGATTAAACACAACTTATGTTACTTATGGCACTAGAGGAAGTCAAAAATTGGCACTTCAAGCAGAACAAGACATGAATGCAAGTGGCTATAGCAAAGCCAATGCGGTAAAAAGAACCATTAGTAAAAGCTCGCACTTATATAAAAATAAAAGTTGGGATTTGGTAGATGCGGTTGAGCAAGAAGAAGTTTCCATTGAAGATATTAAAGACAAGGAACTTCCAACCGAATTAAAGGGTAAAACAAAATCGGAAATTAAAGATTATGTTGCCGAAAAAAGTAAAGAACGTGAAGCCATTCAGGTTGAAATCAATGAGTTGAATGAAAAACGTAAAACTTACATTTCTAAACAAAAAAGAGAGCAAACCGACAATTTAGAAAACGCCATGACAAATGCCATAAAGGAACAAGCCAAGAAGAAAAAGTATACTTGGAAATAATTTTTTCAATGTCTTTATCTAAGCTCAGACTGACGTCTCAAGTTTTCTGAAATCAAAAAAATCCCGCAAAAAGCGGGATTTTTTAATATGTTTTAAAATGAGAATCTTATAATTAATTAACGGCAGGACAGTTACAAGCATATTTCTCACGTGTGCAACCAAAGTTAAACCCAAGTGTTAATTGATGAAATCCACCACTTGTAAAAACGATAGGATTTGTTTGATAGGTATAGGTGTAAGCAAACATGAAATCGTTATAATTAGTACCTAAAATACCCGTTATTTGATTTAGTTTTTGGCTATTTACCGTAGTTCCATCTAAATATTGCGCACCATCTAAACTTTGTCTGTAAGACACGCCACCCCATAATTTACCAAACTCCATTTCTTTGTAAACTTTCCCATTAAAGTCGATACTTGCCTCTTCGGTTAAATCTCTATATTGAAACATTAAAGAAGGTTCATAACTCCACTCGCTCCCAAATCTACTAAATACGCTCCCTACAGAAACTAAATAGCGTCTTAAGTTACTTGTAATTTCAACATCCTTATTAACACCAGAGTTTTTTAAAACATTTTTTACCGTAGCGTGAGCATAAAAGTCAAGGTAATGGTATGAAAATCCTAAATCAACATTAAAATTAGTTTCGTTTTGAACAATCCCATCTATAATAGGATCTGGAATTGGAGACCCATCTAAAAAGGTAGTTTCATCCAATTGATATTGAATAAACCCAGCACTTAACCCAAACGATAACATGTTTAAATCGGCTTCACTCCTAGAAAACATAAGATGATGTGCATATGTAAAAGTGGCTCCTTTTTGAGAATGATATCCATTTTTATCGGAGTATAAAATACCTCCAATTGCAGACTGAGATTCTCCTATTCTACCATTCGCACTAAGCGTCACAAGTTTAGGTGCATCATCTTGCCCAAACCATTGTTGTCGCGCTGTTAATCTAACTTTTGAACAGTTAGCAATACCAGCCATAGATGGATGAATTAAATAATAATTATCTGTCAAATAATCCGTGTAAATAGGCAATCCTTCCTGAGATGTTGCTACGTTTGAAAACACAGCCATAATTGCCACTAAAATGATATTTTTTAATTTCATAAACTTTATTACCAAGTAGGTTTGGTTTAATACAAACGTCTTGATTCTTAAAAAATTACACATAAAAAAGATAAAGCTCGCCTTTACCTATACCGCCTTTTAAAACAGGCAACAAAACTCAAATATATGGATAACTAAAGTTTTCTTTTAGTATTTTTGT
>NZ_JBATHX010000376.1:0-1713 GCF_049667265.1 Algibacter sp.
ATACTATTGAGGTAGTTGTAACCCTTAAACCAAATAGTTTTGACAAACGAAGCATTAGTATCTAGAATTGTTGACCATAAAGAAGTTCACTTATTTGAACTTTTATACGAGAGATTTTCGCATCATGTTTATAATAAATGCTATTCTTTTGTAAAGAATGAAGATGAGGCTAAAGATTTGGCCCAAGATATTTTTTTAAAATTGTATTTGAAGTTACCAAGTTTTGAAGGTAAATCTAAATTTTCAACCTGGATTTATTCATTAACATATAACCATTGTGTTAATTATGTAAATAGAAATGCTAAACGAAAATATGAAAGTAGAATGCCAGAAACTTTTGATTTTGGAAATTATGCTGAAGAAATAGATGACTCAAATGAGTTTTCAGAAAAATCGGTTATAAAATTGTCAAATGCTTTAAAAGATATTCCTGAAAATGACAGATCGATTTTAGAATTAAAATATCAGAAAAATTTAAGTGTTAAAAACATTGAAAGTGTTTTAGGAATAGGTGGTAGTGCAGTAAAAATGAGAATTAAAAGAGCCAAAGAGCGCTTAGCTTGTTCATATGCACTAGCAGTTTAATTCGTAGTTCAACTTGAAAAACAACCAACAACATTTATTTTAGGTATTTGGTTATACTTTCTAAAAGTTTCTTTTTATCAAATGGTTTTACTAAAACGTTATTAATATTGTTTTGTTTAAAACGTTTTATGTCTTCCTTGTAAGCTTGTGTAGAAAGTACGATAATAGGCAACTTTTTATGCATTTTTGAAAGGTTACGTACTGTAGAAGCCAAATCAATGGCAGAATACCCTGGAATAGTATTAGACAGTAGTATTAAATCCACTTCTTTATCAAGAATATTCGAGATTATTTCTTCACCTTTTGAAACAATATTTATGTAAAATAACCCAGTTGATGCTAGGGTTTTTAAAACGGATAATTGTATTAATTCGGAATCTTCTACCAACAAAACATGGTATTTTTTATCCGAATTTGGTAATTGGGTTTTTAGTAATTCCTCTTTTTGACTTTGGCTAAAACTAGAAGTAATAAAACTTAAGTTAAATATAAACTTAGCTCCTTTATGAATGCCGCTTTCCACTTTAATGTTGCCCTGCATTTCAGTAACCAAGTATTTTACAATGGCCAATCCTAAACCAACGCCATCATTATTGGTGGTTTCAGATTCTATTTTAGAAAATCTATCAAAAATAGTTTCAAGACTTTCTTTGTTTATTCCGTGGCCAGTATCTGTAATTTCAAATTGAAGATGCACCTTTTTAGCTCTTATATAATTGAGAGAAATATGTAAACTTATTGAACCTTTTGAGGTATTGCTAATAGCATTGTTAAGCAAATTTCCTAAAATTTGTTTTAATCTATATTGGTCCCCAATTAAAAACTCCGGAATTTTTTCATCCATTTTTAAATTGAATTCAATACCCTTTTTATTAGCTAAATACGTGTACATGACTTCAATACTTTGAAGAAGTTCGGTTAAATTGAAATCTTTTTCAATTAAAGTGAGTTTTCCAGATTCTATTTTCGAAATGTCTAAAATATCCTCAATTCTATTTTTTAAATCTTTGTTGGCAGATTGAATAATCTCTAAATAATTTTTTTGCTCAGAATTTAAGTCGCTATTTATTAATAAATCGCTAAAAATTGTTGAAGCTGTAATGGGATTTCTTAGCTGATGGCTAAAAT
>NZ_JBATHX010000377.1:0-12836 GCF_049667265.1 Algibacter sp.
TGCAGGTCGTGGTGAATTTGCACCCGTAGCGTCAAATGAAACCCCAGAAGGGAAGGCAAAAAACAGACGAATAGAAGTCATTTTAACACCAAAGTTAGATGAGCTTTCTAAATTGTTAAGCGAGTAAAATAATTTGTATTTAGAGCGCCTGCCTGCCGGCAGGCAGGTTACCACAAGGGTCGCACTTTCCATTACTAGTTTTGGCTCGATGCGTGCCTCGCCAAAAGCTAACCATTACAATCGCTAACGCATAAAAAACCTTTAAAAGCCTTTTTGGCTTTTAAAGGTTTTTTATCTTTACGCCTAGTCCTAAAATCGAATGAATCCAATAGTCGAATAATCCAATATGAAATACACAACCATACCAAATACCAATATAAAAGTTAGTAAAATATGCCTAGGCTCCATGACCTGGGGAAACCAAAACACAGAAGCCGAAGGACACAAACAATTAGATTATGCGCTCGATAAAGGTGTTAATTTTATTGATACTGCCGAATTATATCCAGTTCCGGCAACTGCTGAAATGAGTGGCAGAACCAGTAAAATTATAGGAACTTGGTTAAAAAAATCTGGACATAGAGATAAAGTAGTTTTAGCTTCCAAAATTGCTGGCGGTGGCGATTATACGGCACATATTAGAACCACAGGTTTTAGCCGAAACGCAATAAATGAAGCTATCGATTTAGAGCTTGAAAGATTGCAGACAGATTATATTGATTTATTCCAACTGCATTGGCCAGAGCGTGATACTAACCGTTTTGGTGTTAGAAATTACAAATTGGATACCAAATGGGAAGATAATTTTAATGAAATTCTTCACAGTTTAGATTCTGAAATTAAAGCAGGAAGAATAAGAAATATAGGAATCTCCAACGAAAACTCATGGGGAACTATGCGTTATTTAGAAGAATCTAAAAACCATAATTTACCAAGAGTGGCGACTATACAAAACGCCTATTCCATGCTTACCAGAACTTTTGAAACCGATTTAGCAGAAGTCGCGTTAAGAGAAAATGTTGGTTTGTTAGCATATTCCCCAATGGCATTTGGAGTGCTATCCGGAAAATATGTAAAAGGAAATGTCGCAGATAATGCGCGACTTAAATTATTTCCAAGGTTTGCTAGATATAGCAGCGAAAATGCCACTCAAGCTACTAAGCATTATTTAAAAATAGCTGAAGATAACGGCATGAGTTTAGCGCAAATGAGTTTGGCATTTGTAAACCAACGCCCATTTTTAACCAGTACCATTATTGGGGCAACAAAACTAGACCAGCTTAAAGAAAACATTGACAGTATTAACGTGACTTTAAGTGATGATATTTTAGAGCAAATTGATGCAGTACACAACATTTTGCCTAATCCAGCACCTTAGAATTATATTAAAAAATAGGAGTATACATATTTTTATTTTTTAAAAATTATTTAATTATATGTAAATTGAGGCGGTAATAATCACACAATAAATTTTTTTAAATATGAAATGGGAAGGAAAAAGACAAAGTGATAATGTTGATGACCGCAGAGGAAAAAGCAGCTCTTCGGGTAGTGGTTTGGGTGGTTTTAGTGGCTTAAGTTTAGGGTTACTAATGCCAATAATCAAAATTCTATTTTCAAAAGTTGGATTATTTATTGCAGGGATATTTATAGTAGGATCATTAATAATGGGTAAAAATCCGATAACTTTAATAACTCAGTTTATTAGTGGTGGGTCAGGATTAAGCGAATCATCTACTACTTACGAACCAAACGCTAAAGATCAAGAACTGGCTGAGTTTACTGCTACTATTTTAGCCAATACCGAAGACGTTTGGAACAAACAGTTAAATAATTATAGAGAGCCTACATTGGTTCTTTTTACGGGTGCAGTATCATCTGCATGTGGTTCAGCTTCTAGTGCTACCGGACCTTTTTATTGTCCGGGTGACGAAAAATTGTATTTAGATTTAAGCTTTTTTGATGATATGGAGCGTCGTTTGAATGCTCCAGGAGATTTTGCCCAAGCTTATGTTATTGCGCATGAAGTTGGGCATCATATTCAAAAAATTACGGGGATTACTGATAAAATGCAACGCTTGCGCGGTCAGGTAAGTCAAACCGAATATAATAAATACTCTGTAATGTTGGAGCTTCAGGCCGATTTTTTAGCTGGCGTTTGGGCGCATTATTCAGAACAAATGACTGGTATGATGGAATCTGGCGATCTTGAAGAAGCCATGAATGCTGCTCATGCTATTGGCGATGATAGATTACAAAAGCAATCGGGTGGTAGAGTAGTTCCTGATTCATTTACACACGGTACTTCGGCGCAACGTATGCGATGGTTTAAAAAAGGTTTTGAAACTGGAGATTTATCTCAAGGAGATACGTTTAGTGCTACGTCGTTGTAAAGTTTTTTTTTATCTGTTTTCCGCTACCGCTTAGGTCAAACTTAATAGCGATAAGAATGATAAAAAGTAAAATATATCCAATTAATATGAAATGAAGTACTAAACTCTGCGTTAGGGATAGTAGTGGAAAGCCCACAGCCCGACGAAGGAGGTGCGAGGACTTGCAACGGATAGCCCGACCCTTTTCTGGTAACGCCCAAAAAGCTTAATAGAACGACTATAAAATAGTTGTTTTTAATATTCAAAAAGAAATATTGGCATCATTTATGCGTTATTGGGTTTTATGTTTAACCAAATTTAAATATTATGAAAATTAAAACCTTCTTGCTAAAATCGTTTATGGTAATGTTATTTTTTGCATTAGCATCCTGTTCAACAGACAATGATGATGGGGATGTTAATTTAATTGCTCCCAATTTACCACCTGAAATATCCATGGTTATGGATTTTAGTGATTTTGACAATAACGATGGGAAATCATCAATCGAGAATAAATTTAAAGGACTTCCAGATAAGGGTAACTGGGTTTATTCCGCAGTTGTTGTTGGTGTTTGGAATACGGCATTGGTTACAACCTTAGCGGTACCAGTAGCATCATTTAGAACTGCACTTAGGTATAAAGCCGAATATAAAGGCGATGCCATTTGGGAATGGAATTATACTGTAGATGGTTTTACAAGTCAGTATTCCGCTCGATTAACAGGAGAACTCTCAGGAAGTGAAGTCCTTTGGAAAATGTATATAACAAAAAGTGGAATTGGTGCTTTTGATGAATTTATGTGGTTTTCTGGAGCTTCAAATATTGATGGTAAAAGTGGCTATTGGAATTTAAATCATAGCGCTGCTTTTCCAGAAAACATGTTAAGAATTGACTGGGAAGTTACAGGTGATGAAATAGGAAGTATAAAATACACTTATGTAAGAGAATTAAATGATATGCGTGAGACTGACATGTTCAAAACAAGTTCTATTACTTACGGACTTCAAGCTGGAGATTATGATGCATTTTATAATGTATACGCCTATGATGCAAATAGTGAAGCCTTTGTAAATGCCGATATTGAATGGAGCAGAACAAATTATAATGGTCGCGTAAAAGCAGAATATTATTTTGAAGATGTTAATTGGCATTGCTGGGATACCTTAGGAGAAAATGTGGCTTGCGAGTAGCATTTCAGTATTCAAAAAAGTATAATTGATACCTATTAAAAATAAAAAACCCGCTAACTTTAAAAGTAGCGGGTTTTTTAATTATTTAATTTGATTACCATCTTTATCGAAAAAATGATATTCTAAGTATGTGTAAGCATCTCTTGGTAAAATTTTCACCCATTTTTTGTGCTCTAAAAACCATTTAGAACGCACAGATGGAATACCTTTTGTTAAGAAGGCAGCTATAAAAGGATGTGTGTTTAAAGTCAGCTTTTTATAGTCTTTTTTACTTAGTTTTTCAAGATCGTGATTAATTTTTTGTATTAATCCAATTGGTGCTTCAACCTCAGAGCCATTAATAATCTCATCGGGGTTTTCCTCGCGAGTTTTAATGTTCATTTCTGGGCGAACACGCTGTCTTGTAATTTGTATCAATCCAAATTTACTTGGAGGCAATATTTTATGTTTTGCTCTGTCGTCCTTCATTTCATCACGAAGGTGATTGAACAATTTTTGCCTGTTTTCAGCATTGGTCATGTCTATAAAATCTACTACAATGATGCCGCCCATATCACGCAAGCGTAATTGACGAGCCATTTCGGTAGCAGCTATTAAGTTAACCTCTAATGCAGTATCCTCTTGGTTGTTTGCTTTGTTTGAGCGGTTTCCGCTGTTTACATCTATAACATGGAGGGCTTCGGTATGTTCGATTACCAAATAGGCTCCTTTTGCCATAGAAACGGTTTTTCCAAACGAGGTTTTAATCTGTCTTTCAATTCCGAATTTTTCGAATATTGGATTTTTTGCTTGATACAATTTAACTATTGATTCTTTTTGTGGTGCAATTTCTTGCACGTAATCTTTAATTTGATAATAGAGCTCTTCATCATCAACAGTAATTCCTGTAAAGGTATCATTGAATATGTCTCGTAAAATTGACGAGGCTTTATTCATTTCTCCTAATACTTTACTAGGATGATGTGCTCTGTGTAGCTTTTTACACATGGCCGTCCAACGACTAAGCAATGTTTGTAAATCTTTATCTAGTTCTGCTACTTTTTTGCCTTGTGCTACTGTACGAACAATTACGCCAAAACCTTGGGGAGTAATACTCTTTACCAATCGTTTTAGTCGGTCTTTTTCTTCGCGATCTTCTATTTTTTGAGAAATAGAAATACGACTAGAAAAAGGTACTAAAACAATATATCTGCCAGCAATAGAAAGCTCTGAGCTTATCCTAGGGCCTTTAGTTGATATCGGTTCTTTTACAATTTGTACTAATAGCGATTGATTTGATTTTAAGACGTCAGATATTTTGCCGTCTTTATCAATATCTTTTTCAAATGGGAAATCTTTTAAAGAAAAATCTTTTAGTTTACCTGTGCTTACACGTTTTGTGAATTTTAAAAGGGAAGGTAGTTTTGGTCCTAAATCATGATAATGCAAAAATGCATCTTTCTCATAACCTACATTAACAAATGCAGCATTTAGTCCAGGAACGGCTTTTCTGATTTTGGCTATAAACACATCACCAACAGCAAAGTCATTACTATCTTCATCTTTCTGTAATTCAATAAGTTTTCCATCTTTTAATAAGGCAAAATCAACATCGTCGGAACTAGATCGAATGATCAATTCTTTATCCATTTAGTTAATTTTTGTCCCGATAAATCGGGATGGATTAAACATTATTTTTTCACAGGATTTTAATCCGTGGAGTTCAAACAACACCAATGATGTTAAAAAATTAATGAACTCATTTCAATGAACTTGTTTTTTAAAACCAAAAAAAGTAGCTAATCTAACTACTTTTTCGATTTATTTTTTCTTTTTGTGACGGTTAGCGCGTCTACGTTTTTTACGTTTGTGCGTCGCTACCTTATGTCTTTTACGTTTTTTACCACTTGGCATAAATAGTGTCTTTTTAAATTAATAATTCGTTTTACTACTGAAAAAGTTCAGCACTTTGTTACTTTATTTAACGTCTACATTTGTTTTAACGCCTTCTACAAAAACTTTTGCAGGCTTAAATGCAGGGATATTATGAGCAGGTATTTTAATGGTTGTGTTTTTAGAAATGTTTCTACCAGTTTTTTCAGCTCTAGTTTTAATTATAAAACTACCAAAACCTCTAAGGTAAACATTATCACCGCCTTCTAAAGAAGTTTTTACTTCTTCCATAAATGTTTCAACAGTTGCTTGAACATCACCTTTTTCAATTCCTAATTTCTCAGAAATTTTTGCTACTAAATCAGCCTTCGTCATTTGATATATAATTTTTTGTGTTACTAATAATTCTAAAAGGGATGCAAATATAGGAATTTAATATTCAATATTTCAAACCTAATTCACTAAAATTTAATATTATAAACGTTTATTTTTGTTTCCTCGATTAAATGAATTCATGATATTTTCAAAAATCTTAAGACATTGGTATTCAACTAATAAGCGAAATTTGCCTTGGCGTGAAACCCAAAATCCATATAACATTTGGTTGTCGGAAATTATTTTACAACAAACACAAGTAAAACAGGGGTTGCCTTATTATGAAGCTTTTGTTAACGAATTCCCTACAGTTTTTGATTTAGCTAAAGCAAATGAAAGCGATGTGCTAAAACTTTGGCAAGGGTTGGGTTATTATTCTCGTGCTAGAAACTTGCATGCATCGGCTAAATATATTGCCAAAGATTTGAATGGCGAGTTTCCTGATAATTATAAGGACTTGCTAAAACTAAAAGGTGTTGGCGATTATACTGCTAGCGCCATAGCTTCCATTTGTTTTAATGAGGTTGCAGCTGTGGTTGATGGAAATGTATATCGTGTTTTATCTCGCTATTTTGGAATTGATACGCCTATTAATTCTTCAAAAGGAGCAAAGGAGTTTAAAACATTAGCTCAAAAATTAATTGATAAAAAGCAACCAGCCGAATTCAATCAAGCTATAATGGAGTTTGGTGCTACGCAATGTAAGCCCAGTAATCCGGATTGTAATATATGCCCGTTTAAGGATAGTTGTATAGCTTTTAATAAAAATACAATTGGTGAATTACCAGTAAAAATCAAATCCGCGAAAGCGAAAAAAAAGTATTTCAATTTTTTGGTTTGTATTTCTGAAGATGAAAAAACTATTTTGGAAAAACGAGAAGGAAAAGGGATTTGGCAAAATTTATATCAATTTCCGTTGATTGAAACAGAAAAAAACATTTCTGAAAAGCGTTTTAAAAGTCTAGTAGAAAATGAAGATTTATTAAAAGAAATTTCTTTTGAAATGTCATTATATAATAAGGACGCTATAATTCACAAATTATCGCACCAACATTTATATACTAAGTTTTGGATTATAAATATTGAAAGACTTCCTGTTGAAGGTGTTTCGATTAGCAACGTTCGAGAGTTTGCTGTGCCTATTTTAATTGGAAATTTCATTGAAAGCTTTAATTTTTAAACACATCTCAAAAGGTTGGCTTTTTAGATTCTTTGAAATTATCATTCCCAAGGGGCTGGAATCAAAAAAAATGAAGAATTGTGTAGTTTTAATCTCTTCTAATTCTTTATTTTTGAGTTGTTTAGTCTCAACAATCATATTTTTTTATTAATTTTAGAAAAAGGCAAAGCAATTCAGTAATTTTGCTTCCTCTTAAAAGATAACTTATGTCAGGTACATTAAATAAAGTGATGCTTATCGGGAATTTAGGCGATGATGTTAAAATGCATTATTTTGAAGGTGGTGGTTGTGTTGGTAGGTTTCCTATTGCCACAAGCGAAACTTATGTAAGTAAGCAGACTAACGAGCGTATTTCAAATACCGAATGGCACAATATAGTGGTTAGAAATAAAGGTGCTGAAATTTGTGAAAAATATTTAAGCAAAGGCGATAAAGTATACATTGAAGGCAGATTGAAAACCAGAAAATGGACGGATGATAAGGGAAATGATAGGTATTCAACTGAAATACAATGTAATGATTTCACCTTCCTTTCAACAAAAAAAGATAGTGGAGAAAGTGCTAATACCTCAAATGCATCAGTTGAACCAAAAGCAACATCGAGCCCACAAACTAGAAATGAACCTATTGCAGAAGATAATGATGATCTTCCATTTTAATTATAAACTCGATAGCTATTCGAGAATTTTATGTTTAACTAAATTTGTTGTAATTGGATCCTGACCCCGCGAGTTTTATACTTTTAATTATGGCAATTGATGTTTCGGTTGTTTTTAGTTTTGCACTATTGTTTTTTCTTTTATTATGTTCTGCCCTTATTTCTGGAGCCGAAGTCGCTTTGTTTTCATTAAAAAGAAGTGATATTGAACCAGGATTGGAAGCAAAATCAAAACGAACTGAAATAGTATCACAACTTTTAGAACGTCCTAAAAAATTATTGGCAACCATTTTGGTGGCTAATAACTTCATAAACATTGCTATAGTTATTTTGTTTGCCTTTTTAGGTGATTTTATGTTTGGGAATGTTTCACAGGCATGGATCAAATTCACATTAGAAGTAGTGTTAGTCACTTTTCTAATTTTATTATTTGGTGAAATTCTTCCTAAAATTTATGCGAGCAGGAACAACCTAAAGTTTGCCACTTTTATGGCATATCCGCTTAAGGTTTTAGATGTTCTTTTATCGCCAATAAGTTTACCAATGCGAAGTGTTACTTTGACTATTCATAATAAACTTGGTAAGCAGAAATCTAATTTAAGTGTCGATCATTTATCGCAGGCTTTAGAGTTAACAAGCACAGCCGATACAACTAAAGAGGAGCATAAAATTTTACAAGGTATTGTCTCTTTTGGAAATACAGATACGAAACAAGTTATGAGGCCTCGTATTGATATTTTTGCTATAAATATTGGACAAAAATATCTTGAAATTATGCCGGATATTATTGCGAATGGGTATTCGCGAATTCCTGTTTATAAAGATAGTATGGATACCATTGAAGGTATTTTATATGTGAAAGATTTGTTGCCATATATTGATAGAAAGCAGTTTGATTGGACAACTTTAATTAGGGAACCATTGTTTGTTCCTGAAAACAAAAAGCTTGATGATTTAATGGCCGAATTTCAAGAAAAGAAAGTTCATTTAGCAGTTGTGGTTGATGAGTATGGCGGAACTTCAGGATTGATTTCGTTAGAAGATATTATTGAAGAAATTGTAGGTGATATTAGTGATGAATTTGATGATGAAGATTTAACGTATTCAAAATTAGATGACAATAATTATGTGTTTGAAGGTAAAACGGCCTTAAAAGATTTTTATAAAATTGTTAAGCTTGAAAACGAACCAATTTTTGAAGTAAATAAAGGCGAAGCAGAAACCATTGCAGGATTTGTTTTAGAAATATCTGGGAGTTTCCCTAAACTGAATAGTAAAATAAAATTTGAAAATTACGTTTTTACTATTGAGGCTATGGATAAAAAAAGGATTAAGCTTGTGAAATTTACCATGGTTTAAACTTTTAAATACTGCGACTGAAAACTGAATATTTCATGATTTCGAAAAACTATTTTACAAACATTTTTAAAAGTATCTTAATAGCTTTCGTGTTTATTCTAGTGTCATGTGGTGATGATTATGTGCCAAAACCAAAAGCACAATTAAGATTAGAGTATCCAGAGGCAAAATATGTTGATGATAATTTAGATTTACCTTTTGCATTCGAAAAAAATTTACTAGCTTCAAAAGTGGTGTCTAAAGCTTTGCAAGCGCCCACAGAAAGTTATGGTGTTAATTTAGAGTATCCGACGCTAAAAGGGACTATTTTTATAACCTATAAGGCTATTAATAAGGATGATAAAAATTTAATGGACTTTTTAAGAGACGCTCAAAAATTCACGTTAGAACATACCAAAAAAGCGGATGAAATTCCAGCTTATCCTTTTGAGGATTCAAAACGAAAAGTTTACGGAATGCTTTCTGAAGTAAAAGGAAATGTAGCATCGCCAGCCCAATTTTATGTAACAGATAGTGTGAATCATTTCTTAACCGGCTCCTTATATTTTTTCGCTAAACCTAATTACGATTCAATTTTGCCTGCTGCTAATTATTTGCAAAAGGATATAAAACGCATCATGGAAACGGTTACTTGGAAATAAAAAAGGCTTCTCTATGAGAAACCTTTTTTATTAATTTATTTAAGCAAAATATTAAGCTTCTTTTGAAGCACAACATGCTTTTTTGCAATCCCCTTTACAAGCTGTTTTATCGCCTGCTTTTGCACCATCTTTACAACAAGCTTTTTCACATCCTGGCTTACATGTTTTTTTATCCTTGTTTGCGCAACAGTCTTTTTTGCAATCGGCAGAACAAGATTTATTAGCAGAGAAGTCGTCAACACTTTTCATGTCACTAACTTTATACGTGTCTGAAACTTTGCTTACAACCTCTTCAAGAGTTGTTGGTGTTACTTTAGCCTCATCGTATTCAACCATGGCTAGTTTCTTATCAAAATCAACCGTAGCCGATTTTACACCATCCATTTTTGAAATTTTCTTTTGAATAGTAGCAGCGCATCCTACTGCACAAGTCATACCATCAATGGTAAATTCTGCCTTCGCATAAGTGGCATTTGGGTCTACTTCTTTTACAGTTTCAGTTTCAACTTCAACCGTTTTTACCTCTGGATTTTTTTCGTTTTTACAGCTTAATGAAAAAGTTGCAACTAGAGCTAACGTTAAAATAAATTGTATTGATTTCATTTGGGTTTAAAAATTATAGTTATTAATGCAAACTTACTAAATATTGACCTTAAGGCATTTAAAAAATAAAACTTTATGATACATATAACATTTAACAAAATGATTTATTCGTAAAAAAAAGGATTAAGAATTATTTTAATTCAGGAATTTTCACGAAATTTAGAAGAATCAACCCTTTTAATATATGAAAAATTTATCTCTACCCATTCGTTTTGGCATAGTTACAAGTGCCGTTTTAATTGCATATTTTTTGGTTTTAGCATTGGTAAATAAACATACAAACCCTGCTTTTAGTTTTGTAAACGCTATTATCACGGGTTTTGGAATTTATGAAGCTACACGTTTAAGTAAGCTTGAAAACCCTGACAATTTCTCGTATGGTGAAGGATTTAAAACAGGTATTATAACGGGGTTTGTGGCAACTTTAATTTTTACCGTTTTCTTTTTATTTTATGCCACCGAAATTAATACTGCCTTTTTGCCAGAATTACTTCAAAAAATGAAAGGTGGTTTTAATGCCGATATTGGTATGATAACCTTTGTGGTTGCCGTTATGGGGCTAGCAACAACAGTAGTTTCTTCCCTTACCGTTATGCAGCTTTTTAAAAAGACTGGAAATATTTCGCAAAAACAGTAATAACGTTTGTAGATTAATTAATTAGCAGTATATTTGCACTCATTTTTGAACAAAATTAATTAATAAAAACGTTACGCTATGTACGCAATTGTAGAGATAGCAGGGCATCAATTTAAAGTTGAAAAAGACCAAAGAGTTTTTGTTAACCGTTTACAAACTGAAGAAGGTAAGAAAGTTTCTTTCGATAATGTACTTCTTTTAGGTGATGGTGACAAAGTAACTGTAGGCGCCCCGGCTATAGATGGAGCACAAGTAAGTGCAAAAGTCTTAAAGCACCTTAAAGGTGATAAAGTAATAGTTTTCAAGAAGAAAAGAAGAAAAGGTTACCGCGTTAAAAACGGACACAGACAATCTTTATCTGAAATCTTAATTGAAAGCATTGTAGCTTCAGGAGCTAAAAAGACTGCACCAGCAAAAGCTGAGAAAGTTGCTCCAAAAAAAGAAGTTAAAAAAGCTGAACCAAAAGTAGAAGCGAAAGCTGCTGCTCCTAAAGCTGAAAAAGCGGCACCTAAAGCTGCTGCTAAAAAAGCAACAGGGAAAGCTGACGACTTAAAGAAAGTTGAAGGTATTGGTCCAAAAATAGCATCAACTTTAGTTGAAGCAGGTATCGCGACTTTCGCAGATTTAGCTAAAATTAAACCTGCTGCAATTTCAGAAATCATCGCAGGAGTTCGTGGAAACCACGTAACTGACACATGGCCAGCACAAGCTAAATTAGCTGCTGACGGTAAATGGGATGAGCTTAAAAAATGGCAAGACGAATTAGACGGTGGTAAAGCTTAACAGCAAAACCACTTAAGTATAACAATATAAAAACTTAAGACAATGGCTCATAAAAAAGGAGTAGGTAGTTCTAAGAATGGTAGAGAATCAGAATCGAAACGTTTAGGTGTTAAGATTTTTGGTGGACAAGCTGCCATTGCTGGAAACATTATCGTAAGACAAAGAGGAAACACACATCACCCAGGTGAGAATGTATACTCTTCAAAAGATCATACATTACACGCATACGTTGATGGCGTTGTAAAATTTACAAAGAAAAAAGATAATAAATCTTATGTTTCTATTGAGCCTTTTGAGGTTTAAGAAATAAGTTTTCTTAAAAATTTAAAAACCCTTTCTGATTACAGAGAGGGTTTTGTTTTTAAGAAAGTTTTGGGCTTTACCACAAGGGTTGGGCCTGCCTGCCGGCAGGCAGGCTTTTCGGTTCAAGTCCTCGCACTTCCTTCGTCAGGCTGTGGGCTTTCCTCTGCAATCCCTAACGCGGAATTTAGTGCTTTACTTCAAGTATTTTAGAAAGATTGTACATTTTCAATTACTCTTATCCCAAATTTGAAAATCCAGAAAATCATTATTTCTTCAAAATATCATTTACAATTTTTAAATGATGATTGGTATGAACTTCCAAAAAACGAAGCGTTTGTTTTTTATTAAGCTTGCCAAAAATAAAATGTTTGAAATATGAATTTTTAGCAAGTAATTTTAGTTTTTCAATATGTGTTCTGGCGGTTTGCAGTTGTTTTTCCAAATCTTCAGTTGTGATCTCTTCTGGCGGTAAAACATGTTTTGGTGCTTTTACTTTCCCTCTTGGAAAATAGCCTAATGTTAAAAGTACAATACGCCAAAAATTTAATTTAAACTTATAATCTTCTGGGTTAGAATTTTCAGTCCATTCGCTAACGGCGTTTAAAACCTTTAAACTATGGTCTAATTGCCAGCCAATTGTAGACTTTGAAACAGCTTCATTTTTAATATCCCTTTTGGGTATGTTTATCTCAATTTGAGATAAAAGTTTATTCAGTTTTTCAATCCTTTGATTTACCATAGTTTAAATTATTTCTAAAAGGTATTAATTAAATTCTTAACTTTAAGCTATTACGTTTGTAATAAACACTTATTGTATAACTTGAAATAATTTGATTATGCTGCCTTTTAGATCCGAAATTAG
>NZ_JBATHX010000378.1:0-5513 GCF_049667265.1 Algibacter sp.
ATTTATTAGAATAGGAAATTTTATTAATTCCGAAATAATTGGAAAAATAACAGATTCTAATCTAGGGGTTCGTTTTATACAAGACCAATATTACAAAAGTGAAATTGTACAACGTACTGGCATTAAAGATGTTCAAAAAGCTTACAATGCTGTAACTGATAATCCACAATTTCAAAATTTATTGGATGCTGTGCCATACAGACATCCGTCGCAATTGTATGAATCGTTTTGCTATATTTTTGTGTTTTTGATTTTATGGTATTTCTACTCTAAAACTACTAAAAAAGATCAACCTGGATTTTTATTCGGATTGTTTTTAATTCTACTTTGGACTATTCGTTTCTTTATCGAGTTCACTAAAGAGCCACAAGGTGAAGAATATATTAATTGGTTTGGATTAAATACTGGGCAATGGTTAAGTATTCCTTTTGTTCTTATTGGGTTATATTTTATGTTTGTTTACAAATCGAAAAATGCAGTTAAATAATATGTTTTTAAAGCGCTTTTTTTTCTTTTTAACGCTATCCTTAACCATAGTTTCTATAGGCTGTAAAAAAGATAAAAAAGCAATTAAGCAAACTGAAGTTGCTTTTACTAAAGAAGGTGAACTTACTATTCTTAAAGTGAAAGACTCCACAAAAGTGACTTTAGATATTGAAATTGCCGAAACAGCTTATGAAATCGAAACGGGTTTGATGTACCGAAACGCCATGAAAAACAACCAAGGGATGCTTTTTATTTTTGATAATAATCAGCCACGTAATTTCTATATGAAGAATACTAAAATTCCTTTAGATCTTATTTTTATTAATGCAGCTAAAAGTATTGTTAGTTTTCAGAAAAATGCAAAGCCTTTGGATGAATCTTCCCTTCCATCAAACGCTCCGGCTAAATACGTTTTAGAAGTTAATGCAGGTTTGGTTGAAAATTGGGGTGTTACGGTTGGCGATGTTGTTGATTTTATTCCTTAAAATAAGTTTCGGTAATTTATTAAAAGAATCGAAAATTCCTTTAACAACTCTGTAGAGTTGCTATATTATTGAAAAACCACAGAAACTAATGAGAAAACCAACTTTAATAGTTTTCCTTTTCCTAATTACCAAATTGGCTTTTGGACAAGGTGATGAAAATAGTTTAAACGGAATTGATAAAACCGTTTATGACATGTGGAACTGTTTTACCGCATCAAATCCCGAATACAAAACGAATGAACTACCAGATTCTGACTTTTTTCATAACAATGAAGCAGATGCAAACCGATTGGCGAAATTGATTATAAACGGTGAAAAGAAAGCTTCTTCTGGTTTGTATGCTTGGTATAAAGCGGCAAATGCCGATTTGCCAAAAACAGGAAAATTACTTATTGTTACGGATTTTCATGGAAAAGCACAAGCTATAATTAAAACTAAAAAAGTAGATACCATTCCATTTAATAAAATTTCTAGCGCGTATGCTGCTTTAGATATGGGCACAAATATTGAGCCACTTGAAAAATGGAAAAAAGCACATTGGGTTTTTTTTGCTAGCGCCATGGAACAAAATGGAGAACAACCTACCAAAAACATGCTTATTGTTTGTGAAAATTTTGAAACAATTTGGACTTCAAAATGTACAATAAATGAGTAGTAATGAATTAAAACATTTTACTTCTATATAGTTAAACCTGGTGTTTTAAATGAAAATAAATTTTAGTTTGGATAACCAGTTTAGTTTGCCATGACCATTTCCAAATAGTTTGAAAGTATGGGTTTTAGACTAGCTTTGGCGGATGGACACGCGTTAGGGATTGCAGAGGAAAGCCCACAGCCCGACGCAGGAGGTGCGAGGACTTGTAACGTAAAGCCCGACCCTTTAGGGTAACGCCAAAAAAATACTTTCAAAGTAAAAAAAGCCTATCAACAGTAAGTCAATAGGCTCTCTTGAAAAGAAATATTTGAGTTAGTCTTATTTCTTGTCTTCTAGCTTTTTAATGCTATCGTACATAATTGGCGTTGCGATAAATAATGATGAGTATGTACCTACTATCACACCAACTATTAAGGCATACATAAACCCTCTAATGGAATCACCACCAAAAATGAAGATGGCTAACAACACGACTAATGTTGTTAATGAGGTATTTAATGTTCTACTTAATGTACTGCTTAATGATGAGTTTACAACTTTATCGAATTTCCAAGAGGTGTGCTCGTTGAAGAACTCACGAATTCTATCGAATACTACCACCGTATCATTCAATGAGTAACCAATTACGGTTAGTATTGCTGCGATAAACGCTTGGTCGATTTCCATACTGAATGGCATAAACTTGTAGGTTAACGAGAATACCCCTAATACGATAAGGACATCGTGGAATACTGCCGCTACGGCTCCTAATGAGTATTGCCATTTTTTGAAACGGAATAAAATATAAAGGAACACCACAATTAACGACCCTAAAATTGCCCAAAATGATGCTTGTTTAATATCATCGGCAATGGTTGGTGTTACTTTGTAAGATTCAAGTAAACCTATTTGCTTGTTTTCATCATTTAAATCGATAAATTGCTCGTAAGTTGTGCCTTCTAAATGCGGTACTAAAGCTTGGTAAAGTGATTTTCTTATCTCTTCATCAACCTCAGCTCCAGATTCGTTTACTTTATATTTAGTGGTAATTTTTAACTGATTAGCATCTCCAAAGGTTTTAGCATCGGCACTACCAAAAACTTCTGGTTGTGATAATAGGCTTGTCACTTCGGATGCGCTTATATCTTGTGCAAAACGCACTTGATAGGTTCTACCACCAACAAAATCGACACCTTGGTTTAATCCGTTTGTAAATAAAGACCCTAAACTTAAAAGTAATAATGCTCCAGAAATGATGTAAGCTACTTTACGCTTCTTTAAAAACTCGATGTTAATGTTTCTGAATAGGTTTTTTGTCAATCCTGTTGAGAAATCTAATTTTCCGCCACGGTTTGAATACCAATCGATTAATAATCTGGTAATGAAAATAGCCGTAAATAAAGAGGTTAGAATACCAATTAATAAAGTAGTTGCGAAACCTTTAATTGGTCCAGTTCCAAAAACAAATAAAATTAACGCTGTTAAACCTGTCGTAATGTTTGCATCAAGAATAGATGACAAGGCATTGCTAAATCCATCTTTAATGGCTTCTGCTTGTCCTTTTCCTTTTTCTAATTCTTCTCGAATACGCTCAAAGATAAGTACGTTAGCATCCACCGACATACCGATGGTTAGTACGATACCGGCAATACCAGGTAATGTTAATACGGCTCCTAATCCTGATAAAACACCAAAGATTAATAAAAGGTTTAATAACATAGCGATATCTGCAAAAACACCTGCTTTTCCGTAATAGAAAATCATCCAAAGCAACACTAAAACAAGTGCGATTAAGAATGACATGGTTCCGCTTTCAATAGCTTCTTTTCCTAAAGATGGTCCTACCACCTCACTTTGGATAATATCTGCAGAAGCTGGTAATTTACCTGCACGTAATACGTTTGCTAAATCTATTGCCTCGTTTAATGTAAAATCTCCTGAAATAGAAGAACTACCGCCAGCAATTGGACCTGTAGTTACACCCGGTGCCGAATACACAACATTATCTAAAACAATAGCAATTTGGCTACCTTGTGAATAAGCTTCTCCAGTCATTTCTTCCCAGATTTTAGCTCCTTTAGCATTCATTTGCATAGATACCTCAGATTTTCCTGTTGGACCAAACTGGTTTCTAGCATCTGTTACAACAGCACCACTTAATGGTGGTACGTTTTCTCTATTGCCTACTAAAGCGTATAAATCTACAACTTCACTATCCTTTTCTGGCTTACCAAAAACAAACTTTGCATAACGTTGTTCTGCAGGAAGTAATGCTCTTACTTGAGGTTTATTTAAATAATCAAGAACGGTTTCTTTATCTTTAATTTCGAACTTAGCGATAATTGGTCCGCCTTGGTAACCAAGACCTCTAATTAACTTTCCAAGTGGATTGTTTTCTTCAACTGCCGTAGAATCTGTTTCTGCATCTCCTAATAAATCATCAATTTGATCATTTTGAGCATTTTCTTCATCTTGTGGCTCAACTTCAACTGCATCATCAGTTACTACAATGTCTTTTAAAACAGCATTTGCTTGATCTATAAATTGATAGAAAGTCTCTCCTTTATAAGCATCCCAAAATTCTAACTGCGCAGTACTTTGTAATAAACTTGTAGCACGATCAACATCTTTCACTCCCGGTAATTCTACCAAAATACGTCCAGAACTCCCTAAACGTTGAATATTTGGTGATGTTACACCAAACTCATCTATACGTTTACGCAATACCTCGAAAGCTGAAACAATGGATTCATCTATTTTGGTTGTAATAATAGCTTTTACGTCATCATCCGACATACTTCCATCGATCTCACCATCAAGTTCTCTAGTGTAAAATATATCAGGAGAAGCTAATTTTGTATCACCTTTAATAGCATCAAAAGCAGTAAAGAAATCTTCTAAATATGTGTTTTGACTGTTTTTTTGGATTTCTGAAGCATCTTCTAAGGCTTTATTAAAAGTTGGATCTGAAGTATTGTTTGCTAATCCTTTTAAGATATCTTTTACAGATACTTGAAGAATTACGTTAATACCACCTTTTAAATCTAAACCAAGATTCATGGCTTTTTGCTTCACTTCATTATAAGTGAATTTTGCAACACCAATATTATAAACGGTATCGGTTCCTTTTTCTTGAAGGAAGTTTGCTTCTTCTTGACTACGAAGTGTGCGATAATCTGGTTCTGATTCAGCTATTTTGCTAATCGCAATTTCTTGCGCTTCATTTTCAACTGAATTTGCTTTAAATGTGAATGATAATTGGTAAAGACTTACCAAACCAAACAAAATAGCAAATAATTTTACTAATCCTTTGTTTTGCATTGTTATACTTTTTACGTCAAATTTTTAAACCTGAAATTTTTCGGGCGAGCAAATATAGAGTTTACTATATAATTTGACAATTTTTATTTTTTGAATATGAATATTATAAATCTAAGTGAAAATTGCTTTTTTAGATTCGTTTTACCGGAATGTTTAAGGCGTTTAAAATAGCCATGTATTTTTAAAGCATCATATATGCCTTATTTAACCAAGCTATTATTCCTTTTAGGAAATGGGTCCTGCCCTAACTTCGGGAATTATGTGAAGTGGATTACTTATTTGAATTGTAATTTCTCTACGAATCTTATAAGTAACATGTATTTGATTTTCTTCGTATTGATAAACTAAACTACCAACCGATAAATAATTTGGATCTAAAAAACGATCGGTTTTTGATTCAATTTCTAAACTAATAGCCCCATCGAAGCCCCATCCAGAATTGTGTCCGTTTTTTATTTCGTAAACATCAAGTTTATAACTGATGTTTGAATCTTCAAAAGGATAGTTTTTTGAATCTTTTTCTTGAGAAGTAGAAGGAGTTAAATGAAGCGCAACGTGGTTTGCATCAGAAAGTGTTTCCTTAATAC
>NZ_JBATHX010000379.1:0-4276 GCF_049667265.1 Algibacter sp.
ATGTAGATTGAGCGTTTACTTAGCTTCATTTAAATACTAGTTTCAAAAGTTGCAGAAGCTGTTTCCGAATCTCTATTTATTTTTTTAACCAAACCTTGCAACACTTTTCCTGGGCCTACTTCAGTAAAAAGAGTAGCGCCATCGGCTATCATTTGTTGTACAGATTGGGTCCAACGAACAGGAGCAGTTAGTTGAGAAATTAGATTTGCTTTTATAGCTTCTTCATCAGTAACAGCACTAGCCGTTACATTTTGATAAATTGGGCAGTTTGGTTTGCTAAAGGTTGTGTTTTTAATGGCTGCAGCTAATTCTTCACGAGCTGGCTCCATTAATGGCGAATGAAAAGCACCTCCAACTGGTAATACTAACGCACGGCGGGCGCCTTCTTCTTTTAGTGTTTCGCACGCTTTGTTAATTGCTTCAACCTCTCCAGAAATTACTAATTGCCCAGGGCAGTTATAGTTTGCGGCAACCACAATACCTTCAGTAGTAGCGCATATTTTTTCAACAATATCATCATCAAGACCTAAAACGGCAGCCATGGTACTCGGTTGTAATTCACAAGCTTTTTGCATTGCTAATGCACGTTGCGATACTAATTTTAATCCGTCTTCAAAAGTTAAAACACCAGCAGCAACTAATGCTGAAAATTCACCAAGCGAATGCCCTGCAACCATATCTGGTTTAAAACTATCGCCTAATGTTTTGGCTAAAATTACAGAGTGTAAAAATATGGCTGGTTGCGTTACTTTAGTTTCTTTAAGAGATTCGGCAGTTCCTTCGAACATGATATCTGTAATGTTGAAACCTAATATTGTGTTGGCTTTTTCGAATAACTTTTGAGCTAAAGGTGAGTTCTCATAAAGGTCTAAACCCATTCCTGAGAATTGTGCCCCTTGACCTGGAAATATATATGCGTTCATGTTGGTTTGTTTTTATGTTGCTAAAATAGGAATAAATTTTTGGAAGCTACGCCCATGTTTTTTGAAAGTTTTGGTTTGCGTTAGGGATTGCAGAGGAAAGCCCACAGCGACCTTTTGGGAGCGAGGACTTGCAACGTAAAGCCCGACCCATGTGGTAACGCCCAAAATATTAAATTATAGATTTCCTGTTGCGGCTTCGGCACAACGCTCGCCATCCATAGCCGCCGAAACAATGCCGCCAGCATAACCGCCACCCTCGCCACAAGGGAATAAATTGCTAATTTGAATGTGCTGCAATTGCTCATTTCTTGGAATGGAAACGGGTGATGAGGTTCTAGATTCAACACCAACCACATTGGCTTCTTCGGTATAATAGCCTTTCATTTTTCGTCCAAAAGCTTCAAAGCCTTTTCTGAGTCTGCCACCAATAAATTTAGGTAATAGCGAATGTAATGGCGCAGAATTTAACCCTGGTTGGTATGAGCAGGGGTTTAAACTATTTGATAATCTACCCTCTACAAAATCGGTTAGTCGTTGTGCCGGAGCTACTTGACTTCTCCCACCCGCTGTAAATGCTAAACGCTCTAAATTTTTTTGATATTCTAACCCTTTTAAAGCACCAAATTGCTCATATTTAGGTAAATCTTTATGGACATCAATTTCTACTACAATGCCTGAATTGGCATATAAATTATTTCGTTTTGAAGGGGACATGCCGTTAACAACTACCTCACCATTGGCGGTGGCAGCAGGCACAATAAAACCGCCAGGACACATGCAAAAGGAATAAACTCCACGGTCTTTAACTTGTTCTACCAAGCCATAAGATGCAGCAGGCAATAATTTGTCGCGTTCGCCAGAACAATGGTATTGAATAGAATCAATAATTTGCTGCGGATGCTCAACACGAACGCCCATGGCAAACGATTTCGCTTCAAGAGCTATATGTTTTTTGTTTAATAGGTAAAAAATGTCGCGTGCAGAATGACCTGTTGCTAAAATTACTTTTTCAACAGCTAATTCATCACCGTTTTTTAATTGAATGGCTTTTATTTTATCATCTTTTAAAATGAAATCGGTAACGCGGGTTTCAAAATGAATTTCGCCACCATATTTCAGTATAGTTTCACGAATATTCTGAACCACTTTAGGTAGTTTGTTGGTGCCAATATGCGGATGTGCATCTACCAAAATTTGGTCGGTTGCGCCATGGTAAACTAGGTTTTCAAAAATACGACGCACATCTCCACGTTTTAAACTTCGGGTATAAAGTTTTCCATCACTATAAGTTCCAGCCCCGCCTTCGCCAAAGCAATAATTAGAATCTTCGTTTACAAAATGATCTTGATTAATGGCTTTTAAATCCCTGCGGCGATCTTGTACATTTTTGCCTCGCTCTAAAACAACGGGTTTAAAACCAAGTTCGATACAGCGCAAAGCAGCATACATGCCAGCTGGTCCAAAACCAATGATATGAATAGGTTTTCCTTTTGAAACATCATTATAATCAAATTGATATGCTGAGTTTTCAGGAACAGGTTCCTTAATATAAACAGCAACTTTATAATTAAGGATTATTTTGGGTTTTCTGGCATCAATAGATTTCCGAAGCACTTTAACGCCTGAAATATCATGCCTGTCAATATCTAATTTTATAGCAGATTTTAAAACCAGAATATCGGGCTGTTCTTCTTCTTTAAGTGTTATACGCAGTTGTATGTCTTTAACCATGTGGCATAATTACTTCCTTTCATAGGTCAAAAACGAAAACTCATGTTTGTGAGTCTCATCTTTTTTATGAAGTGTATTCGCTGTTTCCTTCCAAATCGACATATCTATTTTTGGAAAATAGGTGTCGGCATCAAAATTTTCATGCACCCGAGTGAGTTCTATTTTGTTTGCAATTGCCATGGCCTGCTTATAAATTTGCCCGCCACCAATAATAAATGGCTGCGAATCGTTTCTCGTAGCATCAATAGCGTCTTCTAAATTATGAACAACAATAACACCATAAGGAGCATTGTAATCTTGCTGGCGGGTAATTACAACATGTGTTCTATTAGGTAGTGGCTTAGGGAAACTCTCAAAAGTTTTCCGCCCCATAATAATATGGTGCCCGTTAGTAAGTGCTTTGAAACGTTTTAAATCGTCACCTAAATGCCAAATTAATTTGTTGCCTAAACCAATCGCATCATTTTCTGCGGCAGCAACAATAATGGTGAGTTCAGATTTGGAACCTATGTTTTTAGTAAAGGTTTTTTTTTCAGGTTGCAGTTCACTTTGCGCAATTAAACTACCCTCTTTTTCTAAACCCGTTTTAAGTTTTTCAATGCCATTTTTCTGTTTAGCAACCAATTTTTCTAACTGCAATTTCTCCCAATCTTTACCCATAAATTTATGAGTAACAAATACATTAAATAGGTGGTAAACAAATAAAAACAACCATAATAAAATAGCAAACACAAACCAATCGATCCCAAAAAGTTTGAAGTCCTTGCCAATTCCTAAAACAGTATTAGCAATAATTAAAAATATAGCACCAATTAAAAAAATCACAAAATGCACATACAAGTGTTTTTTTTGCTTGATGCGTTTTTGAGCATTTTCAATAAGCTCTAATTGGTCTTTGTCTCTTTGCGGTACAGGTTTCTTTTTTCCAAACATAGTAATGAAATAATGACTGTAAAGTTAATCCTTTTTGAAATTAAAAATATAATAATGAAATACTTAATTAAAGTAATTTTCCGAAAACGATTTCGAATCAAAATGCGCTGATAATCAGTTAAAAACGCGGTTTTAAGGTTGTTAATTACATAATTATTAACCTAATTTATTGTTTTCTTTATTATATTGTTGAATACAAATTGCCAAATTGATAATTTTTTGAAAGTATACAGGCTTAAGTAGTTACATCATTTAATTTGTTTATAAATTTGCAACATTATTACGACGATAAAACAAAAATTTAAATATTATAATTATGGCTATTAAAAAACAATTTTTAAAAAGTAAACCAGTTTGTAAAGTAACTTTTTCTTTATCTGCTGAAGATGCAAAAAAAGTTTCTGTTGTTGGATCTTTTAACGATTGGAATGCTAAAAAAGCACCTCTTAAAAAGTTAAAAAACGGAACTTTTAAAGGAACTCTTGATTTAGAGTCTGGAAGTTCTTACGAATTTAAATATCTAGTTGACGGTGTTTACGTAAATGACGATGCTGCCGATGCTTATGCATGGAACGATTTTGCTGGTGCAGAAAACGGTATTATAAACCTATAATTACTGCGTTATAAAAGCTTAAAAGCACCTCATTTGAGGTGCTTTTTTATTTTGTGATATTTGGGCGTTACCCAAG
>NZ_JBATHX010000380.1:0-6698 GCF_049667265.1 Algibacter sp.
ATTCCTGGAGGTGTAAACTCACCAGTAAGAGCCTTTAAAGGCGTTGGCGGAACACCTATTTTTGTTAAAGAAGCCAAAGGAGCGTATTTGTATGACGAAGATGGAAATCGTTTAATCGATTACATAAATTCTTGGGGACCAATGATTTTAGGTCATGCTTTTCAACCAGTTGTGAACGCCGTTATTGAAAAAGCCAAAAAAGGAACTTCATTTGGAATGCCGACTGAAATTGAAACCCAAATTGCAGAATTAGCTGTTTCAATGGTTCCGAATATTGATAAAATACGCTTTGTAAATTCAGGAACTGAAGCATGTATGAGTGCCGTACGTTTAGCAAGAGGATTTACAGGAAAAGATAAAATTATCAAGTTTACAGGGTGTTATCACGGGCATTCCGATTCGTTTTTGATTCAAGCGGGAAGTGGTGCGAGTACCTTCGGAACACCAAATAGTCCTGGAGTTACAAAAGGAACGGCCAAAGATACCTTGCTAGCAAAGTATAACGATATTGAAAATGTTGCCCAATTAATTGAAGCAAACAAGAACGGAATTGCCTGTATTATTATTGAACCTGTTGCAGGAAATATGGGTTGTATTCCACCAAAGGAAGGGTTCTTGCAAGGGTTAAGAGATTTATGTGATGCAAATAATATATTACTGGTTTTTGATGAGGTGATGACAGGATTTCGTTTAGCGAAAGGTGGCGCTCAAGAACGGTATAATATTAATGCAGATATTATTTGCTTCGGAAAAGTAATTGGTGGTGGATTACCTGTAGGTGCTTTTGCAGCAAGAAACGAAATTATGAATCATTTAGCACCTTTAGGACCAGTTTATCAAGCGGGAACTTTAAGCGGAAATCCGTTGGCTATGGCTGCTGGTTTAGCGATGTTAACGGAGTTGAATACGGATAGCAAAGTCTTTAAAAGATTAGAAGAAAAAACAGCATATCTACATGAAGGTATTGCTAAAGTTTTGGTTGATAATAAAATTACGCATACCATAAACAGAGTAGGCTCGATGATTTCTGTGCATTTTGATGAGGGCCAAGTTATTGATTTTGATACCGCTGCAAAAGGTAATAATGAAACCTTTAAAAAATTCTTTCACGGCTTGTTAAATGAAGGTATTTATATTGCGCCTAGCGCTTTTGAAACGTGGTTTATAACGGATGCTTTAAGTTATGAGGATTTAGATTTTACAATAGCTGCGGTAAATACGGTAGCGAAAACGCTATAAATGATCTTTTAGTTATTAGCCAATTAAATAAGAATTGGTAAAAGAATTGACTATTTCTTCGCTCATTTTCGGAATATGAATAATAAAAGTAATTACATAACTTGTTGGCAACAATAAAAAAAACGAACATTTAAGGTTTTAAGAAATGGTAAAAAATTTGGTAATAGGAATAGCGATTTTTTTAGTTGTCACTTTTCTAGTTTGGAAGTTTTTTTATGGATTTTACAAAAAGGAATCTAGTGATAAGATGCGGAAGACATGGGGTTCGAGAATGTATTATTGGCACTTTATTTTAATGATTAGTGGACTAGTTACAACTTTAATAATATTGCTTTTAAAATGGGGTAATATTTTGACTTTTTAGAATTCTAAAGGGAATAATGAAAGGTTTAAAATATTTTTTCATGGGATGCTTTAAGTTATGGGGATTTAGATTTTACAATTGCTGCTGTGAATACGGTTGTGAAAACATCATAAATGACCGCTTGGTTATTAGTCTCTGATATAAATTAGTAAAAAAACTTGCTATAGCCTGGCTTATTTACAGGATTTGAGTAACAAAAGTTATTATAAACGAGTTGTACTTTATTATAATCAATCATTAAACATAGTTGAAATTCTTTTTAAAATAAACGAAGGTCCAATGACTAAATTATGTTGCCGAACTATACATAAGAAATAGAAGATAAAATACAGGTGAACTTGCAATTTAACTAGTCTTTAATTAATCGTTAAGCCAAAATACCAGTAATACCTAAATAATATCTAACAAGTTTCACCTATGTACCATGTAGCAGTAATTCCATATGAAGCCTGATTCTTGCAAGCCGACTCGGTTAAGCCATCTTTACACTCAGAATATCCAGAAGATCTAAGTACGCATTTGCCTGTCGATGCTTGAGGGTTATTAATCAGCTCTTTATTGCTTAGCTCGGCTGCCTGTTTCAGTTTGTCAATAAGTTTTTGTTTTTCTAACATATTAATATTATTTATATATGTAACAGTCTAAAGATAAGATTATTAAGTGTATTGTGCAATAGTGAATTTTTATTTTTTTGGAGAGCGTTATACATATCAAATAAATGTATCTTTATGAGGTAACGGTATAAAATAAGTGAATAATTGTAACATATAAATAGAATGACATGTTTAAATTGTAATAACTCGGTTAATGAAAATTTCTGTCCATCTTGTGGACAAAAAACATGAACACATCGTTTTTCTTTTAGCTACATTTTTGACAATGGTATTCTGGAAGAAATTTTTAATATTAATAAAAGTTTTTTCTTCACTTTAAAAGGTTAGTCGATTGGATTTATATATAAAACAAAACGCATCCCGAAAATTGGAATGCGTTTTTACATCAACTAAACTATAATCAAACTAACTAACTAAAATTTTTATTGCTTTTGTTTTTCTAATTCTTTTTTATCGTCTTTTTCCATTCTTTTCTTTCCATGGTTTCCTTTTTGACCTTTATGATCTCTTTGCATTTGCCATTTTTCCCATTTTGCGAATTGCTCCTCATTTAAAATGTTTTTCATTTTAGCTTTCATAGCAATTTTATAATCTAATCGGGCATTATCCATTTTTAAACGTTCCTCAGGTGTTGGTTTTTTAACCTCACCGCTTTCTTTTCTAGCTTTACGCTCGGCCATCATTTCTTTTCTTTTTGTGGCATTTTCTAAATTTATTTTTTGAATTTGCTTTTGTTGCGATTCGGTTAAATCGAGATGCAAAGTCATTTTTTTAGTTTGGTTTGTGGCAATATCCTCAGCAGATAGATTCATCATTTTATCTGCTCTTTCACCTTTATTGAATTTTTCTTTTTTTCCTTCTTGTGCTATAGCTTGTAGGCTTACAAGTGCTAATGCGATAATTATTAATTTTTTCATTTTATTTTTTATTAAGTTTTAATTGTATTTGTTCATTTGACCTTCAAATATTAAAAGGGTTTAATTGGGTTTAGGTTTTTAACGCCAGTTTAACATGTTGTACTTTTGAATTGGAAACGGATTTGCGTTAGGCCTGCCTACCGGCAGGCAGGACTTGGAATGAAAAGCCCGACGACGACCTAAGGAGGCGTAACGCCCTAAAAAAGGTAGGCAAGCTCTAAAAACTTATTTTGAAATTGGCATTTTTAAACTTACGCCTGTCTGGAAATCGGGGGCGTTGTTTACTTTTAAATCTTCCTTTAAAAAGAGTGAAAGTGTGTATTTTGGTGTGCCGTATGTGTATATGAAATTCCAGCTTGATAGGGCGTCGTATAAGGTGTAAACGCCGTTTTGCCAGCCGCCATTTATTTCGCGCCATTTACCAATTAATTTGTAATAATTGGCTTCTTCTTTTTTGTTGTAAGCCGATTGAATATGGTAATTTATTCCAAAGGCATTATAGTTTCCTTTTTTTGTGTATTTGGTAATTTCTACTTCGCCCTCGAAAGTTGCTAGAAATGGGCTGTTTCCTAAATCGATAACCTCTTTGAAATTGATAAGGTTTTTTGCTAAAGTATTGGCGCCTGCCGCAAAGTTAAGCTCGAAGTTGTTTTTAAGGGGTAGTTTTTTAATAATGTTTGCCGATATGCCAGCATCCATTGATGAATTGAACTTGGAGGTGTTTAAGCCAAAATGCGTGCCAAAATTTAAGTAAATATTTCTAGATGTGTTTATGGCGAGTTTTGGATAATAGTAGTGGTTAAGCTCCAGTCCGCCAATAAAAAAATCGTTATTATTGAGTTGTAAGGTATTATCGTTTCTGTCCAGATATTTGAAATTAACTTGGTTTAAACCATAATAACGCCGCCCAAATGGGTCTTCGCCACCTGCAACATTGCTGTGAAACCATTCCATCCCTTCGTCGCTTGTAAAAAATGAAAAAGGAAATTTTCCATTGGTAATTAAATAGGAACGTAGCGTGATTTCTAATTCGTGTTGTTTGTTAATTGGTATGTTTGTAGTGAATCTAAACTCTTTTATTACGGCATCGATAACGATGTTTAAATAATCGGCAGGTGTGGTTTCTTGGTCTATAAAGTTAAATTGGCGATCATGCCAAGTAACTTCACCAAGTTGTGCTCTTACTGCGGGATCTTTTGGGAAGTAAGCTTCCAAAAAGGGATGGAAATTATTGCCGCTGGTATAATTTAGCGCTAAAGTGGTTTTTTTTGGCGGTGCATATTTAAAATTAGTGTTTAATCGCGAACTAAAGATGCCAAAATGGTGTGTTGATAATATGCTTGGTTTCTCTATTCCGTTTTTTACGAATAAACTATCAGGCTCTTGAGTAGTCGCGATTAAACTACAAAAACAGAGTATAATAAAGAGTCTTTTTTTTAGCATCGCGTAAAAATAGGTAAAGTTTGAGTAATAATTTATGGCTTAGTGTTTAATTCTTGTTGTGCTTGTTTTATTAGTGATAACGTGACTTTAAATGTATTTGTGTTAGTCATTTTACCTTTTAAGAAACTGTAAAAACTAATCACGAAAATATCTTCTTTGTGCGTTTCTAACCAGTTAAATGCACTTTCAACTTTGTTTTTAAAAGCTTCTGATGTTATGTTTTCAGGGTTCTTGTAATACATTTCTATAAAGTTTAGATAGGTTATAACGCGCGCCTGATTTATGCTTTTCAAATATTTGTAATAACTTCTTTTAAAGCTTAATAATTTTGATTCAGTAAGGTTGATATTCTGCAATTCGATATGTAATAAAATTTCAATGAGGTTTTTTTTAATCACCCATTCTTTACCCGCTTTTTCCGTGTACCATTGGTCGGTATGGTAAAGTTTTGAAATTACCGAATGGGCCATTTTTAAATTGTTTTTCTGGAAATAAAAAACCGTTAAACTTAATTTAATATCTAGTGATGTTTCTGTGTCTTGGTGTTTTTGGTGCGTTAAAGACTCTAAAATTTGAATGGCTTGGTCTTGGTTGTTGCTATAATTTAAATTTAAAGCTTTTAATAAATGGTATTTTAAATTAAAGGTATTAAAGTGTTTCTTTTTATTCGAATTCATTTGCTGAAGCATTAACTCCAAATAGCGCAATGATTCATTAAATTTTTTATTTCTGAAAAGGGCGTTTGCAATGGCATATAATATTTGAATATGATAATACAGTTGTTTTTCGGTGTTTTTCCTTTGTAAAATAGATTGATAAGTATTTATAAGAAAGGGTTCAATTTTTAAATAATCTTTAGTTATAAAGGCTGAAATACTCGAGATAGTTACTAATTGGTATAATGATTTAAACGACAAAGAATCGTTTAGATTGATGTTGTGATCTTGTAGCGTATTGGTTAAAATGGTTTCTAAATCTAAAATCTCCCCTTTATATGAAATGCTATTTAAGGTTTGTCTGATTTTTGCGTAAACAATATTGAGTTCGTCTTCAAGTTGACTGTTTTTTTGATTGTTTTTGAATTTTAAAGTAAGTGAATTAAGGTCTGTTGACACAGTTTGTCCGTGAGCATATTGAATTTTTGTGTGATAAATTTCGTTTAGAAACGGAAATAAATCATGCTGGATTGCAAGTTTTTCAGCTTTATCTAAAATTTTATAGGCTACTTTATATTGTTTTTGTTGTAAAAAGGATTTTGAAGCTAGTATGTATTTGATGATTTGCATATCTACCGAGTTTTCCTCTTGTAGGCTTTGGTTTGCTGTAAAATCGATTAAGGAATCATGTAAACGTTTCCTTAGCGCGTGGTAAGCATTGTTCTTTTTGTTTCCGTAAAGCTTTGTGCAAATGGTTTTAGAATCTTGTTCGTTTTTTAATAACAGATTAAAAAGCTGGACATTTTTTGTGTCGTTGCGTTTATTCTTTTTTTCAAGATATGTAATGAATTTCTGCTGATTTTCAGTTGAAAGAGAAGAAATTATATCATTTAAATCGGTCATTTAATCGTCATTAAAAATAAGTTTATATCAGTAAATATAATACTTATTGTTAATTTTGTCTATTTTATATCGTAAGTTTTGTTTTAAAATTGTGTTTGGTGTGATTGTTTGATTTTGCAGATTTGCCTCATAATCATTAAAACAAAAAATTATGAATTATCAAACAACAGTTTCAATGGATGAAAAATCAAATGACTCAAAAGTTAAAAAGGAGATTAAAGTGTATGACCAAAAACCAACATCTGCTTTTATTGGGGCATCGTGGACGGCTTTATTAATTGGGATGACTTCCTATTGCATTGGTTTATGGAACGCTGATATGATGTTAAATGAAAAAGGATACTATTTTACCATCTTACTTTTTGGTTTATTCTCGGTAATTTCTGTGCAAAAAGCAGTTAGAGATAAAATGGAAGAGATTCCTGTTACCGATATCTATTATAGTATTAGTTGGTTTACAACCATAACGTCTATAGTGTTATTAGTGATTGGACTTTGGAACGCCGATTTACTTTTAAGTGAAAAAGGATTTTACGGTATGTCTTTTCTACTAAGTTTATTT
>NZ_JBATHX010000381.1:0-4159 GCF_049667265.1 Algibacter sp.
CAATAAATAGAACTGCAAATTAATCAAAAAAATAGTATCTAAGCCTGTTCTACTTTGTATTTTTGTCTTTTAAAATAGATTTATGACAAAGCTAAGTGTTAATATTAATAAGATTGCAACTTTAAGGAATTCAAGAGGAGGCGATGTACCTAATGTGGTTCAATTTGCAAAAGATGTGCAGCGCTTTGGTGCAGAAGGCGTTACCATACATCCTAGACCAGATGAACGCCATATTCGTTACCAAGATGCACGCGATTTAAAACCAGAGGTTTACACGGAATACAATATAGAAGGAAACCCCATTGAGTCTTTTATGAAATTAGTTTTAGAAGTGAAGCCTACCCAAGTTACTTTGGTGCCAGATGCTGTTGATGCCATAACTAGTAATGCTGGCTGGGATACTATTAAACATAAAGACTTTTTGGTAGATGTTATAAAAGAATTTCAAAATAATAACATTAGAACGTCCATTTTTGTCGACCCCGTTTTAAAGCAAATTGAAGGTGCTAAAGCAACAGGAACAGATAGAATTGAATTGTATACTGAAGCCTTTGCACACCAATACAGTTTAGGAAATAAAAACGCTATAACATCATATGCTGAAAGCGCGGAATTAGCTAATAGTTTAGGTTTAGGAATTAATGCAGGTCATGATTTATCTCTTGATAACATGAAGTTTTTCAAAGATAATATTCCAGGTTTATTAGAAGTTTCTATTGGGCACGCTTTAATTGCCGAAAGTTTGTATTTAGGTGTTGAGAATGTTATTCAAATGTATTTACATAAATTAAAATAAGTTGGCAGTATTCAACATTCAAAAACCGTTAATCGTTATTCAAAAAAAGTTATGCTTTTACATTCAAATATTTTAGGAGAAGGAAAACCATTTATAATTTTACACGGTTTTTTGGGCATGAGCGATAACTGGAAAACACTTGGCAGTCAGTTTAGTGACATTGGGTTTCAAGTGCATTTAGTGGATCAGCGAAACCACGGACGAAGTTTTCATGAAAATGAATTTAATTATGAAGTTCTTGCTGAAGATTTAAAACACTATTGCGATAAACATAAATTGACAGATATTGTGTTACTTGGTCATTCTATGGGTGGCAAAACAGCCATGTTATTTGCTACTCTATATCCAGAATTGGTTTCCAAATTAATAGTTGCTGATATTTCTCCACGCTTTTATCCTGTGCACCATGATGCTATATTAGAAGGGTTATGCGCGTTAGATTTTGATGTTATTAAAAGCAGAGGGGAAGCAGATGACATGTTAAGCAAATACGTATCCGAGGTTGGAACTCGCATGTTTTTATTAAAAAACCTGTATTGGGTTGAAAAAGGTAAATTAGGATTGCGAATGAACCTAGAGGTATTAAAAAATGAAGTTGGTGAGGTTGGTGAATCTTTACCAAGTTACGCTAGATTTGATAAAGACACTTTGTTTTTACGCGGTGACCGCTCGGAATATATAGGTGTTGGAGATGAAAATATCATAAAAAATCATTTCCAAAAAGCTGAAATTGCAACTATATCCAACGCAGGACATTGGTTGCATGCTGAAAATCCAAAAGATTTTTATGAAGCTGTCATTAATTTTGTAAATTCATAATTAAAATATAAAACCATGAACTTAATATTAAGATTACTATTAAACGCCGTTGCCGTGTTTGCATTGGCTCATATATTAAATGGCGTTCAGGTTGATAACTACATAACTGCAATTATTGTAGCACTTGTATTATCAATTTTAAATCTGCTTGTAAAACCACTTTTAGTTATTTTAACACTCCCAGTAACCATCATAACTTTAGGCTTATTCCTATTAGTCATAAATGGATGCATTATTCTTTTAGCAGATAAATTTATTGATGGATTTTCCGTTTCAAGTATTTGGTGGGCTATCCTATTCAGCATCTTGCTATCTATCCTGCAATCGCTTTTGCAGTCTTTCCTAAAAACCGATAAAAAATAGTTTATCGACGGTTGTAAATCAAGAAATTAAAAACTTTGTTGGGATGTAAAAAATGTTGTATTTTTGCATCCCAATTTTAGGTATACTAAAAATCGATTTTTAAAATGAATATTACAAGAGAAAACGTTGATGCATTAAATGCTGTAGTAAAAGTAGATATCGCCAAAGAAGATTATAGCGATAAAGTTGAAAAAATATTAACAGATTACCGTAAAACTGCAAACATTCCTGGTTTCAGAAAAGGTCATGTACCAATGGGAATGGTGAAAAAGCAATACGGAAAAGCTGTTTTAGTTGATGAAGTAAACAAACTTTTACAAGACGCTTTGAACAAATATTTAACAGAAGAGAAATTAGATGTTCTTGGGCAACCATTACCAAAAACTCAAGATGAAATTGATTGGGATGCTGATAAATTTTCTTTTGAATTTGAATTAGGTCTTGCTCCAGAATTTAAAGTTGAACTTAAAAGTAAAAAAGCCATCACACAATACAACATTGTTGCTGATGATAAAATGATTGATGAGCAAGTTGAACGTATTCAAAAACAATACGGAAAATTAGTTCCTCAAAAAGCTGTTGAAAAGGATAGTGAAATTACTGGTTCTTATACTAACGAAGAAAAAGAAATCGACAATAAAGTAACCTTAACGCTTGATAAATTTAAAGGTAAAGCTACAGCAAAACAATTTATTGGTGCTAAAGCGGGCGATGTTATTACCTTGAAAACTAAAGGTCTTTTTGATGATGAGCATGATTTGATGCACGCTTTAAAATTAGGTCATGATGATATTCATGGTTTAGATATTGAAGTTAATTTTACCATTTCTGAAATTAACAAACGTGAGTTAGCAGATTTAGATCAAGAATTATTTGATAAGGTTTTTGGACCAAAAGCAGTAACTTCTGCAACCGAGTTAAAAGCTAAAATTAAAGAAGATGCTGAAAAGCAATTTGTACAGCAAGCTGACCAAAAGTTGCTAAACGACGTTACCGAATATTTAGTAGAAAACACAAAATTCGATTTACCAGCTGAATTCTTAACCAAATGGATGCAAACTGCTGGTGAACAAGAAATGGATGCAATTCAAGCTAAAGAAGAATATGAAAAGTCTGAAAAAAGCTTACGTTACCAGTTAATTGAAGGTAAATTAATTGAAGATAATAACGTTAAGGTTACTATGGACGATATCAAAAATCATGCTAAAAACATGATTAAAGGGCAAATGGCTCAATTTGGTCAAATGAATCCTTCAGATAAAGAATTAGATGATATTGCTGCTCGTGTATTAGGAAATCAAGAGGAGGCTCGTCGTATTTCTGAGCAATTGGTAAGTCAAAAATTACTAGAAGTTTATAAAGAGAAAGCAAACTTGAAAGTTAAAGAATTAAGTTACGAAAACTTTGTTAAAGAAGTTTACGGCGATAAATAAATAAATTTTAATTGCTTATATTTAAGCGCTTAAACCCGCGGGTTTAAGCGCTTTTTTATTAAAAAAGCCATTTTAAATTTAATTTATGTAAACGCATCTCGATGTAAGTCAGGTGTTTATTAATAGAAATAAGGAAAGATTATGGATTACGCAAAAGAATTTGAAAAATTCGCGATAAAAGACCAAGGGATAAGCAGCACATATTACAACAAAATTATTAGTAGCATGTATCCTACAAATTTAACGCCTAACATTATTGAAGAGCGTCAAATGAATATTGCTGTTTTTGATGTATTCTCACGTTTAATGATGGATAGAATCATTTTTTTAGGCCAAGGAATTAACGATCAGGTAGCAAATATTGTTCAGGCACAACTTTTATTTTTAGAAAGCACGGATGCTAATAAAGATATTCAAATTTACATCAACTCTCCAGGAGGCAGCGTTTATGCAGGATTAGGCATATATGATACCATGCAATTTATTAAACCAGATGTAGCTACAATTTGTACAGGTATGGCGGCTTCCATGGGCGCTGTGCTATTATGTGCAGGAGCAAAAGGAAAGCGAAGTGGTTTAACCCATTCTCGTGTTATGATTCATCAACCATTAGGTGGTGCGCAAGGACAAGCTAGTGATATTGAGATTACTGCTAGAGAGATTTTAATTTTAAAGGAAGAACTTTATAAAATTATTAGTAAGCATTCAGGGCAGGATTACGACAAAGTGTATGAAGATAGTGATAGAG
>NZ_JBATHX010000382.1:0-5792 GCF_049667265.1 Algibacter sp.
ATATTTAATATCCCCATATAAACACCACGTCTTTCTTGAGGTACTATTTTAGACACCATAGAATATGGAATACCCATCATTGCCGCCCAACCTATCCCAAATAAAATCATTGGTAAGATAACCAAAAGCGGGTCTTGAATATGCGGAATACTAAGCATCGCAATTCCTGTTAAAAATAAACTAAGAACGTATACTTTTTTTCCTCCGAATTTTAAAGCCAACGGAACGAGTGCCAATGCAAAAACTATTGTTGAAACATTATATGTAGTATTCATTTTTGCTGCTTGACTTAATGCTTGTGATTTATCAAAACCCATGCTTTCTTCAAACATTGGAGAAATAAATTGCCAATACACAAACAAGGCATACCATTGAAAAAGATAAACAGCAGATAGTTTCCACATAAATTTGGGCATATCTTTTATGGCTTCAACAATTTCTTTAAATGGTGTTTTTATTCTTTCTGAAAAAGGTAAAGCATTATGCTTTTTAATTTCATCAAATTCCTCATCTGAAGGGGGTATTTCTGGAGTTTTTAAAACTGACCACAAAATGGTAGAAACAGATAATAAAGCACCAATAAAAAATGAATAATACAACCACTTTGGAATACCACTAGCCGCTTCAACAGCTTCTGCAGCACCAAACCAATCTTGAAAAAGAAAAATGGATGCATTTGCTAAAACAATACCCGCACCAACAAATAAACTTTGCATTTGGTAACCAAAACTTAACTGCTTGTTTGGTAATTTATCACCCACAAAAGCGCGATAAGGCTCCATAGCCATATTATTCCCAACATCTAGAATCCATAACAAACCAACTGCAAACCAAAGTGTTGGACTGAATGGAAACGCAAACAAACACAAACTACCTATTATTGCCCCTATTAAGAAGAATGGTTTACGTCTTCCCCAACGTGGCGACCATGTTTTATCTGAGATAGCACCAATTATAGGTTGAATAATTAAACCTGTAACAGGCCCAGCGAGATTCAACAAAGGCAAATCTTCATGATGTGCTCCTAAAAATGAAAATATAGGATTAACGGCTGTTTGCTGCAAACCAAAACTGAATTGAATTCCTAAGAATCCTACATTCATATTAAAAATTTGCCAAAAGGATAAGCTTGGTTTTTTAATTTTCATCTTAATTTAGTTTTTAGAGGTATCTAGTTTTTTAAGAAAATCTTCAAAATTAGCACCATTCATAATAAGCTTACCATACAAATCCACAACTGGTAATGACAAATTATCTGCAGACAAACCTGCTTTTTGCATTTTAATCAGCATTTCTCTTTGCTTCAAAAGATTTACATCGACATCATAATATATGAAATCTATCTTTTTTTCTTTTAAATATGCTTTTGTATCGATACAATAATGACACGTATCGCTTCCATATACTATTATTTTTTTCAAATCTTTTTGAGAAGTCAAGTTATCCTTTAAACCAGATTCTACAGCTTGCCCAAAACTAAATTCACCTAAAGTTATGATAAATAATATTGAAAAAATAATAGCTTTCATTCTATAAAATTTTTAATTAAAAAGAGTTGAGACTTAGCATAAAACCCCAACCCTTTTTGTTAACAAACTCAAATCAAACTAAACTTGTTTTTTTAAAATTTATATTGTAAAGATAGTGTTGAAGAACGACCACTAATAGACCTCGCTCTTACTAAACGGTTACTACCAAAAGCACCATCACCATTACCTTCAACTTCTGTGATACCAACTGTATCAAAAAGATTGTTTACACTTAATACTAATGAAAGTCCTTTTGTTAAACCTGCTCTACCTATTAAATTAAAGTAAGCATAAGCTGGCATCACTAAAGCGTTATCATCTTGAGCATAGGATTTAGAAGTTCCTAAAACACTTAAAGCCACAGAATGTTGTTTTGTATCTCCAAAATTAAATGAAGGCGATAAGTTATATACTAAATCTGCTTGTCTTCTTGGAGTGTTCCCTTTGTTATCACCACCGTCAATTTCTGCTTTTGTCCAAGTAAATGATCCATTGAATGAAAAGTTTTCTCCAAATGCTAAAGCAGTTTCTGCTTCTAAACCTAGGGCTTTAAAGGGGTTACCAACAGTTCTGTTCAACTCATTACTTATGCCTTCATCAGTATTACTCATAAAACCAGTAAGGTTAACTGTTCCGTTATTAAGTCTTTTCTTGTAACCAGCTTCAATTTGTGAAAGCTCATCAAACTGAACATCAGCTAAACCATCTGTACCATATGTATTTCTGTCGGCAGCTCTACCTGAAGCACCTTTACTATATCTTGCAAATACAGCAGCACCGTCATTAATTTTATAGTTAAGACCAGCTGAGTAAGATACAAAGTTATAATCATCATTTACAATTTGACCTGCATTTCCAGCTATTACTGGAACAACTTGTTCGATACCTTGAATTGTACCATCACCGTCATAATCATACGCACCTTGACTAGTAGGACCACCAGCAATGTTACCATTAACATTTACGTTTTCAAAACGGATACTACCATCAAAATTTAATTTTTCAGAAAGGTCTGCATCAATACCAACATAAGGCGAATTTACATTATGCACCGTATTATATTTACGTTGACAACAGTTACCCCAAACTGGCGTACCATAAGAGTACTGACCGTTTCTTGAAAAACCATCAAAATCTGCTAATCTTGCTTGCCCTCCACCTTTTACTTCAGAAAGAAAAGAACTCCATTGCCATCCAATTTTAGTGTTTTGAGTTGCTGTAAATAAACCAGCAGTTACACCTACATTATCGCCAAGTTTTTTAGTAATTTTCATATCACTAAAAAAGTTACTTAAATCTTCTACAGAAACATCAAACATGTGTATAATTTGTGCTAATCCATTTGATGGAGCAAAAGCCTCTCTATCTCCATCAGCATAAACTAAAGGCTCCGCACCTGCTCCAGCAGCAGCTCTTGCAGTTGCATCAATTTCAGCAACCGTACCAACAGCAGCTGTAAATGGAGCAACCCATTGTCCGCTATTGTTAGAATATCTTGCTTTACCAGCAATTTTCCAATCGTTTCCTAAATCAAAGGAAAACTCTGCTCCTAAAGATTTAGAAATCGGGTTATTACCGTTTCTAACATCATTTACATGTCTTCCGCCACCATCAAAAGGGTTTGTTCCTGCACTTTGTTGTAAATAGGCAGAATGTTGAGAATCGCTAGTAATATCAAAACCAGGAAGATTAGAATAAGTAGGATTATCGTTATCACCTTCTAACAGCATTGGCATTGGTAAATACATTGCAGCTTTGTCATTTAAAAACTTAGCATAAACACGCACATACCCTTTGTCAAATCGTTTTGTAAGATTCGCTTTAAATTGTCCGCCTTTATTACCTTGATAACCAATTTCTCTTGGACCTTCTCCTGTTCTCATAAATCCACCCATATGGTAAGATAATCCATTGCCTAATGGTTGTCCATATTCAAAATCTAATCTACTAGTTTGATAATCTAAACCAAAAGTAGTTGCTAATGAACCACCTTCTGTTGCACCTGTTTTACTAATCATGTTAATGATACCAGCTGGTCCATTAGATGTTTGCGTAGATGCCGAACCACCTCTAATAGCTTCAACTCTTCCAATGTTAGAATCAATTCTTAAAAAGTTATCCGCGTTTCCAAAAGAAGTATCACCAAATAAGTTTAATGGCAAACCATCTTCTTGAATTTGAAAATATCTTGAACCACCAGAAGAAACCGGTACACCACGTACATTAAAGTTAGCGTTACCTTCACCACCCGATGATTCCGCACGTATACCCGGTACATTTCTAAATAGCTCACCAGCACTTCTAGGTGCTGCCGTCTCTATTTGCTTAGCACCAATTGTAGATACAGAAATACTAGACTCCAATCTAGACTTAGGATTTACAACTCCTGTAACAATTACCTGGTCTAGAGACTGCGCATCTTCTGCCATAGTAATGTTAACTGTAATATCTTCATCTTGTACTGTTATACTTTGTGAAGATTTTGCATAACCAATAAAGGTTGCATTTAAAGTATAAGTACCATTCTCCACATTGTCGATAGAGTAATTTCCATCAAAATCGGTAACAGCACCTTTAGTTGTGCCATCTAAAATAACATTTACACCTGGTAAAGGTACACCTGCTTGATCTTGTACATTTCCTGATATTGATTGCGCTACTGCAGTACTAATTGAAAGTAACATCATAATCAATAAAAATCCATTTTTTTTAATCGAATTCATTTTTAGTCTTTTTTAGTTATTCAATAATTTATTATATTAATTTTTGTCAAATCTATATTTATAAAGTACTAATTTTATGATATTCTTTATCGAAAACGTTTTCGAAAGTACCGAAAACGTTTTCGATTTACAATTTTTTGTATATTTTAGCTTTGTAAAATTATCCCTTTATATGAAAACTGTAACACTAAAAGATATAGCAGAACAATTAAATATTTCAGTTACTACGGTCTCAAAAGCATTAAAGAATTATCCAGATGTTAGCAAAAAAACCAAACTACAGGTAAAAGAGCTAGCAAAAACCCTTAACTATAAGCCAAACACTTTTGCAGTTAACCTAAGAACCAAGGAATCCAAAACAATAGGTTTGGTAATTCCCGTAATTGTTCATCATTTTTTTTCAAATGTGATTAAAGGTATTATTTCGCAAGCGGAAAAAAAAGGATACTTAGTTATCATCCTTCAATCAAATGAATCTTACGAGTTAGAAAAAAAACAGATTGATTTATTATTAAGTCAACGTGTTGATGGGATTTTAATTTCTTTAGCTAATGGTACTGCAGATTTTAACCATTTAAATGAGATAGTTAATCAAGGAAAGCCTTTAGTCATGTTTGACAAAATCGCGAAAATTGTCAATTGTTCGAAAGTAATTATTGACGATAGAAAAGCTGCTTATACTGCAACACAGCATTTAATTGATATAGGATGCAAACGTATTGCACATTTTAGAGGCGCTCTATTACCACAAAATTCAATTGATAGATTTTTAGGCTACAAAAGAGCATTGTTGGATAATAATTTACCATACGATCCCTCACTAGTTTATATCTGTGAATGTGGGGATATGAGCTTTGAAGAAGGTAAAAAAAATGCAAAACAATTATTAGAAGACCATGACGACGTAGATGGTATCTTTATAAATACGGACTTGGTAGCTATAGGGGCTATGACTGAGTTCCAACAAATGGGTGTAAAAATTCCAGAAGATATTAGTATAGTTGGATTTAGTAATTGGTTTATGTCTTCGGTTATATCTCCCTCCTTAACAACTATTGACCAACCGGGATTTAAAATGGGCAAAACGGCATTTAAACAACTTTATAAAGAAATTAGAAAAAAGAAAGAGAACAGACCTATAGTTTATAAAGAAATTACTTTAGAAACAGGTCTGGTAAAGAGAGAATCTACTAAGCAACCCTAAAATCTGCGCTTTACAACGCTACATTTAGTTAATTTCCTCTTTTTTAATGTTAATAACTAAAAAATATGCCCCAAAATAACTACTTGTAAGCCATAGTGTTTGATTTGTTTTGATGTTATTTAAAAGCGAAAAAAACCAAAGACCAAAAACTTAATGAGATTTGATAGTATTTGAATTAATATACTGTCTATCAATTATTTGTGAATAACTAATTGAATTTTTTTCTTCTTTCAATAGCCACATTTCCTACTTTTATTTCCATCATCCCATAAGGGAAAACAAAAGCGCTTTTGTTCATTTTATAAATCTAAAAACAATAAAAATGGACAATTTATT
>NZ_JBATHX010000383.1:0-2545 GCF_049667265.1 Algibacter sp.
GGAGATACAATCACTTACACCGATTTAAAAATTCAGCAATTAAACGTCAACAAATATGCGTATTTGAAAAACAAATTTCCAATTGAAGCTATTTTGGTTTATAACGGCAATGGCATTGTAAACTCAAATTTTGTGGTCAAAAATGGCAATTCAACAGTATATTCAAAAGCGATAAGATTTTCAAAAAACGATAATTCTAAAGTTGTAAATTTTACTTTGCCAGCAAATAGTGTAGGTGTTAGTAATTACAGGGCAATTCTAGAGCCTTTAGTAAGCGAAAAAAACAAAATAAATAATTCAAAGAATTTTGCTGTTGAAGTCATTAATCAAAAAACAAAAATTGCTATCGTTAGTGATTTTTCACATCCCGATTTAGGAGCGCTTAAAAAAAGTATTGAAAGTAACGAGCAACGTTCGGTTACACTTTTAAGTTCAAAAGAAATTATTAACCAAATAAATGATTTTCAATTAGTGATAATTTATCAGCCAGACAATAAGTTTAAAGGTTTGTTTGATAAAATAGAATTATTAAATTCCAACAAATTTGTAATTATAGGTGCAAAAACAAGTTTAAGTTTTTTAAATAATGCTTCTGAAAATTATACTCAGAGTATAACAGGTCAAATTGAAAATTACCAAGCGGATCTTAATTTAAATTATGCACCATTTATTATCGATGATATCGATTTTGAGTCTTTTCCACCATTGCTTTCTAATTACGGCGATGTAAAATTCAACATACCATTTCAAACCGTTTTAAATAAAAGAATAAGCGGCCATACTATTGATGAACCACTTTTGGCTACTTTTGAAACCAACGGCAGGAGAGAGGCTGTATTATTTGGTGCAAACATCTGGCAATGGCGTGCTCAAAGTTATTTAAATGAAAAATCATTTAACGCTTTTGATGATTTTTTAGGAAAGCTCATTCAATATTTAGCATCAAATAAACAGAAAAGCAGACTGAATTTGGATTATGAATCGTTCTATTCAGGAAGTAGAAATGTCATTATTAAAGCGGAGTTTTTCGACAAAAATTATGTATTTGATACGCGTGAAAGCTTGAGTATTACAGTAACTGACAAAAATTCAAAAGAAGGACATACGTTTCCCTTAATTTTAAAAAACAACAACTATCAAGTAGATTTAAGTAGTTTATCACCCGCAGAATATAGTTTTACTGTAACGGCTAAGAATGAAAACATATCCAAATCTGGTAGTTTTCAAATTTTGGAGTATGATGTAGAACAACAATTTTTAAATGCTGATGTAACAAAGTTGCAACGTTTGGCAACTAACAGTTCGGGTTCTAGTTATTTTATTGCTAATACAGAGAACGTGTTAAATGATTTATTAAATGATAATCGTTTCGTTCCTATTCAAAAAAGCAGTAAAAATACCATACCTTTGATAGATTGGAAATACCTGTTAGCCATAATAGCATTAAGCTTAGGTTTAGAATGGTTTTTAAGAAAATATAACGGATTAATTTAAAGTAAAAAAATGGAAAAATTACCAAAAGTAGCGTTCCCCTTTATAATTGGGGCAATTTTATTAGTAATCGTATTAGCAAAATCTGCAGTAACCATAGATTCTGGTGAAGCTGGTGTGCTTTTTAAAACCTTTGGAGAAGGTGTTGTTACCGATGAGCCACCTATGGCAGAAGGGTTTCACATTGTAGCTCCATGGAATAAAGTATACATTTATGAAGTGCGTCAACAAGAACTTTTTGAAAAAATGAAAGTACTATCTTCAAACGGACTTGAAATTCAAATTGATGCTTCTGCGTGGTATGAGCCTGTTTATAAGGATTTAGGAAATCTGCACCAATCTCTTGGTCAAAATTATCTGCAACGTGTAATCATGCCTTCCATAAGAAGTGCAGCGCGAAGTGTAGTAGGGCGATATACACCAGAGCAATTATATTCTAGTAAGCGTGATGCTATCCAAGACGAAATTTTTGAAGAAACTAAAAAGATTTTAGAAAAGCAATATGTGCAACTTAATGAGGTTTTAGTTAGAGATGTAACTTTACCAAATACCATTAAAGAGGCTATTGAGCGTAAATTACGCCAAGAACAAGAATCGTTAGAATATGAATTTAGATTAGTTACAGCAGCAAAAGAAGCTGAAAAAGTAATTATTGAAGCGAAAGGAAAAGCGGAATCTAACAGAATTTTAAGTGCATCTTTAACAGATAAAATTCTTCAGGATAAAGGTATTGAAGCTACTGTTAAACTATCAGAATCACCAAATAGTAAAGTGATTGTTATTGGTTCTGGAGATAGCGGCATGCCAATTATTCTTGGAAATAATTAAATTAAGAAATTAAATAATTCAACATTTATTACAATCTTTTAAAAATTATTAATTTTTTGATGGGTAATTATTAATAATGTTGAAATGTTTTAAGAATTGTATTTATAATTTGGATTTATTCATATAAATTATAGATATTTGTACAGATAAAAAAAAGACATGACTTTTATTCAAACACATCATCATTTTCATATTTGCTCTCAAGCGAAGTGAAGATGTATTGAGT
>NZ_JBATHX010000384.1:0-20838 GCF_049667265.1 Algibacter sp.
TTTCGCAATGATAAAATGGGTAATGTTTCTGGTAATTCTTCGTTATTTATCGCTTCTTCATCCTCGGGTGTCATTAATGGAATTAATTCTGAGTTTTCATCAAATTCCTGTAATGACAAACTGTCAAGCGTTGTAAATTTTGATTTCTTCATATATATTTTTAGGTCAATTTGTCATTAAAAGACAATTGATCATTTTTTAAAAATTATAGCAATTTTATTAAATCGTTGAATAATAAGGGCTTGAAACAAGCTCGACATATGCAACTAAACTAATAATTCAATAGCTATGCCATATTTAAAATTCCCAGTTCAAAAATAAAATTTAAGATTTAAATCTTTCCCAGCTTCTTTAAAGCAAACAAAATAATAATAGGAATTGCTAGCAGACCAATCATGAGTAAATTGGTTTCAAACAGCCATGGCGACAGCATCAAAGTAATTAAATAGCCACCAACAGCGCCACCAAAATGGGCATCGTGGCCAATGTTTCCTATTCTGTTTTTCATACCATAAATAGAATACAGTAAGTAACCAATACCAAATAAATAAGCTGGAATTGGAATGGGAATAAAAAACATATAAAGATTCATTCCTGGTTGCAATAAAATAGCTGAATAAATAATACCACTTACCGCACCACTTGCCCCTACTGCACTATAATGATATTCATTTTTATGAAAATATAACGACAATAAATTACCAACTAAAAGGCTTCCAATATATATTAAAATAAACTGAATAGGACTTAAAAGTGCAATTACCACATCAGCGAAAAAATATAGAGATAACATATTAAAAAGCAGGTGTTGCGTATCTGCATGCAAAAAACCAGCACTAAACAATCGTATTTGTTCCCCGCGTTTTACGCCGCCCACATTAAACTTATACTTTTCAAAAAAACTAAAATCGTTAAATCCTTTGTATGAAATAATAACGTTTGCCGCTATTATAATTATAGTTACCAAATCTAATTTGCCCATATGGTGTAAACCTTTATTCTAAATTAATATATATTTGCGCTACAAATTTAAAACTAATTCATGCAATTTCTAGTTTATATTCTGGTTTATCCGCTTTTATGGATAATATCGATTTTACCTTTTAGAATATTGTATATGCTATCCGATGGTTTTTACGTGATACTTTATTACATTATTGGATACAGAAAAAAAGTAGTTTTAGAGAATTTAAAGTTAGTACTTCCTGAAAAATCAGAACAAGAATTATTACTGATTAGAAAGCGATTTTATCACCATTTAGGTGATATGATGTTTGAAGCCATAAAGTCTATTACCATTTCGGAAGCCGAGATGCAAAAACGTTATGTTTTTACAAATGTTGAAGAGATTATCAAACTTGAAAAGGAAAACAGAAGCATTGTTTTATTTATGGGGCATTATGCTAGTTGGGAATGGGTTTTTATATTACAAACCCATATAAAGCATAAGGGTTATGCGGTTTACAAAAAACTTAGCAACAAATATTTTGATACTCTTGTTAAACGAATTCGTGCAAAATATAACAGTTATTTAATTACTACTAGAGAAACGTTTCCTACGCTTATAAAAGCGAAAAGTGACAACGAATTAACCTTAAACGGTTTTGTTTTTGACCAATCACCAAAACTAGAAAAAGCTATTTACTGGCAAGATTTTATGGGTAAAAATGTTCCTGTGCATGTTGGGGCAGAAATACTTACTAAACGATTAGATATGGTTTCTCTTTTTTTAAAGGTGAAAAAGGTGAAACGCGGGTATTATGAAGCTGAATTTACTGATATTATTAGAAATGCTAAAGATTATGCCGATTTTGACATTACAGATCTTTATTTAAAACGTGTTGAAGAGCAAATTCACGAAGCTCCTGAATTTTATTTTTGGACTCATAAACGATGGAAACATAGCGGGCAGAAACCTAATTAAATAAATAGCCTGACCTCAGCGGATATTTTAGCCCCGATTGAAGCGGCATCCTTTTTTGAGGCAAGAAAAAAAGATACAGCAGAAAGCGGGAAACAGCTTCTAATTATAAAGCTTATTTATTAAATAAAAATCGGCTAAAACCAATGCTGCCATAGCTTCTACAATAGGCACCGCTCTTGGCACCACACAAGGGTCGTGGCGCCCTTTACCTTGCATTTCTACTGTATTACCAGCTTTATCGATGGTTTCGTATTTCTGGATTAAGGTGGCAACAGGTTTGAATGCTACATTGAAATAGATATCCATGCCGTTGCTAATACCGCCTTGAATACCACCAGAATAGTTAGTTTTTGTACTGCCATCGTTATTAAACGCATCGTTATGATCGCTACCATACATGGTGCTTCCGTGGAATCCGCTACCGTACTCAAAACCTTTTACAGCGTTAATGGAAAGCATGGCTTTTCCTAATTCGGCATGCAATTTATCGAAAACTGGCTCGCCTAAACCAATGGGCACATTTTTAATTATGCAACTTACAATACCACCAACGGTGTCGCCTTTTCCGCGCACTTCTTTAATATAGGTTTCCATTTTTGCCGCCATATCTTGGTCTGGGCAACGTACAATATTTGATTCTACTTTTGTGAGGTCTATTTCGTTATAAGGTGTATCTAATTTCATGGTACCCACGCCAGAAACGTAAGCCGTAATCTCGATACCTTTTAGCATTTGTTTTGCAATAGCACCAGCAACTACACGACATGCGGTTTCGCGCGCAGAACTTCGTCCACCACCACGATAATCTCTTACACCATATTTTTTATCATAGGTATAATCGGCATGACTTGGTCGGTAACTATCCTTGATATGTGAATAATCGTGAGATTTTTGATTGGTATTTTCAATTACAAAACCAATAGAGGTTCCTGTGGTTACGCCTTCAAAAATACCGGAATGAAACTTTACGGTATCTGGTTCTTTACGTTGTGTAACAATGGCAGACTGCCCTGGTTTTCTACGGTTTAATTCGTTTTGAATCTCGTCTAAATCCAATTCAATTCCAGAGGGGCAACCATCTATGACGCCACCCAAAGCAGGTCCGTGAGATTCTCCATAAGTTGTTAAATTAAATAGTTTTCCGAAGGAATTACCAGCCATAATTTCAATTTTTGGCTAAGTTAAATCTATTCTTATAAATACGAAAATGAAATCGTATTTAGCTTAAATAATTTCTGTAGCCACGTGCGTTACAATTATTTAACAATCACCTGATATATAGTTAATTATAGCATAATGACTACATAACATTAAAACATGTTATTTGTTGTGTCATAAAAATATCTAAATTGAAAATAAAAAGGGAAATAGAAGTTGCTGTTATATCCGATGTTCATTTAGGAACTTACGGTTGTCATGCTAACCATTTATTAACCTATTTAAACAGTATTGCGCCAAACAAACTCGTGCTTAACGGTGATATTATAGATATTTGGCAGTTTAGCAAACGCTACTTCCCTAAATCACACTTAAAAGTGATTAAAAAAATAATGACCATGGCATCAAACGGTGTGGAAGTTATTTATATAACGGGAAACCATGATGAAATGCTTAGAAAATTTAGCGATACCACGATTGGTAATATTTCTATTGTAGATAAAGCAGTTTTAGAATTGAATGGAAAAAAAGCCTGGTTTTTTCATGGTGATGTTTTCGATATTTCTGTACAGAATGCAAAATGGTTAGCAAAACTTGGTGGTTATGGGTACGATTTTTTAACCTTACTTAACCGCGGCGTAAATTGGTATTTAGAAAAACGTGGTAAGGAGCGTTATTCGCTTTCTAAAAAAGTAAAAAACGGTGTTAAAGGTGCTGTAAAATATATAAATGACTTTGAAAAAGTAATTTCTGAATTGGCTATTGAAAACAACTATGATTATGTGGTTTGCGGACATATACACCAGCCAAAAATGGAATATTTTGAAAATAAACATGGTAAAACGATGTATTTAAATTCTGGGGATTGGGTGGAAAACTTTACAGCCTTAGAATACCAGTTTAAACGTTGGAAAATCTATAATTTCAATCAAGATAAACTCGCTCCTTTTGCAATTGTTGAAAATGGGGAAGATGAAGATTTAGAGATGAAAGATTTGATTGCTGCGATTACTGTTGTAGGGCAAAACAAGAAAAAAAAATCTAAAAAGAATAAAGACTGAGACTCAATCTTATATGTTTTTCGCACAAAGGCGCTAGGACGCAAAGTAAAAATGCTTAAACTCTCGAACCACTACAAACTATAACGTCGATTGTTAAACTAGCGCTTCTTTTAAAATTGTAACAGGGTGTTTTGCTTCGCGTTGTGTACCATCTTTTATTTGATGTCTGCAGCTCGTACCATTTGCTGATATTAATGTTTCGCTTGCTGCTTTTCTAACTGCCGGAAATAAAGTTTGTTCTCCTACTTGCATACTAACCTCGTAATGTTCTTTTTCGTAGCCAAAACTGCCTGCCATACCACAACAGCCACTAGGAATAATAGTTACTTTATAATTTGTTGGTAAATTTAATACCGCAAAACTCGATAATTGGTTACTCATAGCCTTTTGATGGCAATGCCCGTGAAACTTGATAGTTTTATGTTCTAAGGTGAATTGTTCTGGTTTTATGTTTCCTAATGCAATTTCTATCTGAATAAATTCTTCAATTAAAAAGGTGTGTTTTGCAATCGCTTCCGCAGAAGTTTTGTCGTCTGCTAGTTTTAAATATTCATCTTTGAAGGTTAAAATTGCTGAAGGTTCAATGCCTATAAGGGGTGTTTCGTTTGAAATTTTATCTTTAAAAATTGCAACGTTTTTATTTGCCACATTTTTGGCTTGTGCTAATAATCCTTTTGATATAAATGTTCTTCCAGATTCGGCATGTTTAATCAATTTGACATCGTAATTTAAAGCTGTTAAAAGCTTAATTGCATCCATACCAATAGACGTGTCTAAATGATTTGTAAACTCATCATTAAACAAATAAACGCTTTTTACAAATTTATAACTAACTTTCTTGTTTTTAATTGATTGAAACACTTTACTTAAACTTTTATTTGAAATTAAAGGCAAGTTCCTTTCTTTAGCAATTCCAAATGATTTTTTAAGTATCGAAGCCGTTAATCCATTTGAAAATACAAAATTTGTAAGCTGTGGAAATTTACTTCCTAATTGATTCAATTTATTATTATAAGCGAACAATTTAGTTCGTAAAGGAACACCATTTGCTTTCTGATATTGGTATTGAAATTCTGCTTTAAAACTTGCAACATCTACACTACTTGGGCATTCACTTGCACAAGCTTTACAACTTAAACATAAATCGAAAACGTCTTTTAACTCTTTATGATTAAACTTATTTGATTTCTCTGAGTTTGTTAAAAATTCGCGCAAAGCATTTGCTCTGGCTCGAGTTGTATCCTTTTCGTTTCTAGTGGCTCGATAACTTGGGCACATAGTTCCACCAAATTCTGGGAGCTTTCTGCAATCACCAGACCCATTACATTTTTCAGCCTCTCGTAAAATTCCTTGTGATTTTGAAAAATCTAAAAGGGTTTCTATTTCAGGTTCTTCCCTATTTGGTTTATATCGTAGCGCTTTATCCATTGGTAATGCATCTACTATTTTACCTGGATTGAAAATATTGTCCTTATCAAAAACCGTTTTAATGCGCTTTAAAATTTTGTAATTAGCCTCGCCAATCATTAATGATATAAACTCAGAGCGCACAATGCCATCGCCATGTTCACCACTCATAGAGCCTTTGTACTTCTTTACTAAATGAGCTACGTCTGTGGTTATTGTTCTGAATAAAGCGACATCATCGCCTTTCTTTATATTTAAAATTGGCCTCAAATGAATCTCGCCTGCACCGGCATGTGCATAATAAATGGCGTCTTGCTTATACCCTTTCATAAGCTGTGTAAACTCAGAAATATAATTTGCTAAATCTGGCAGCGCTACTGCGGTATCTTCAATACAAGCAACGCCTTTTTTATCGCCAATAATGTTTCCTAAAAGCCCTAAACCTGCGCTTCGCAATTCGACAGCTTTATCAATATCATTACCAAAAAGTTTTGGATAAGCATAACTTAATCCAGACGCTTCAATAGTTTTTTCAAGGTTTTGAGCTAATAGGTTTACTGCATCAAAAGTTTCGGCTTTAACTTCGCACATTAAAATAGCTTTGGGCTCGCCAACTATAAATTGCCTGTTTTCCTGTTGGGTTTTATTATGTTTTGTACAATCTAAAATGGTTTTATCCATCATTTCACAAGTGTACACATCATGTTTCATAACAGGTTCTACCGCTTTCATACAGTTTTCGATACTATCAAAATGAACGGCTAACATTATCGCTTCCTGTGGTGGTAATTTATCTAACTTTAAAGTAATTTGAGTTGTAAACGCCAATGTGCCTTCACTACCCGAAAGTAGTTTACACATATTAAACTTTTCAGAAACACTTGAAAATACTTCAGATTTTATCAACTCATCTATGGCATAACCAGTATTACGTCTGTGAATTTCTGGCTTGGGAAAGTTTTCAATAATCTGTTTTTGAACAGGTTCAGATTCTAATTCATTAAAAACTGTTTTGTAAATCTCCCCTTCAAAGGTGTTTAGTTTTATTTTTTGTTGAAATGCTTCTGAAGTTAATTCGCCAAAAACCACTTCACTACCATCACTTAAAATGGTATGCATTTCTAAAACCTTATCTCGCGTAACACCATATTTTATGGATGTCGTACCAGAAGAGTTATTACCAACCATACCACCAATCATACATCGATTTGAAGTGGATGTATTCGGACCAAAAAACAACCCAAACGGTTTTAAGTAATTATTTAGGGCATCGCGCACAACACCAGGTTGTACGGTAACTGTTTGCGCCTTTTCATCTACCTCAACAATGTTTGTAAAGTGCTTGGAAACATCAACTACAATACCATCTCCGACACATTGTCCTGCTAATGAGGTACCAGCCGTTCTAGGAATTAAAGATGTGTTATTGGCTTTTGCATACTTGATTAATTGCTTTAAATCTTCATTATTTTTAGGATAGGCAACCGCTAATGGCAGTTTTCTGTATACAGAAGCATCTGTGGCATATATGGATTTAATTAAATCGTCATAATACAATTCGCCTGATAGTTCTGATTTTAAAGCTTTTAAGGACATTGGTTAACAAAATCTGTTATATGGATAAATATAAATACAAAAATGGCGTTATTTTTGTAAAGTTAAATAGAATATTTATAATGGTCTTTTTACTAGAAATGACCGAAAATAGAGTATCAAACTAAAAACAATTATTTATGAAGAAATTATTTTTATTATCATTAGCTGTATTAGGTTTCGCATTCACCTCAAATGCACAGGATATTTCAGAAAACGCGATTGGATTACGTTTAGGAGATAGTGATGGTTTTGGAGCCGAAATATCTTATCAACGTGCTTTAGGAGACAATAACCGTTTAGAAGTAGATTTAGGCTGGAGGGACGGCAGTAACTACGATGGTTTTAAACTTGCTGGATTATACCAATGGGTTTGGAATTTAGATGGTGGCTTCAACTGGTATGCTGGTGTTGGTGGTGGTTTAGGATCGTTTAGTGTGAATGTTCCTGGACAAAAAGATATCACCGATACGTTTATTTTTGCCGCCGGTGATATTGGTATTGAATACGGTTTTGACATCCCATTATTATTATCGTTAGATTTTAGACCAGAAATTGGTTTTGGTGATGATCTTTATAACAACAATGATTTAGACTTTGATATTGCCTTAGGGATTCGTTATCAATTTTAGTGTATTTTAAATATCACATAAAAAAAAGCACCTATTTGGTGCTTTTTTTTATTTACAGTACCAAACAATTAGCTAAAGTATCTTCATAAATAGCTTCGTATTTTGGCACAATAGCATGTAAATCAAATTTCAAGGCTTCCTTGCGCGCGTTAGCTTTAAAAGTTTTAAGGTTTTTATCGTTTAGAATAAATAAAGCATTTTTAGTCATATCCTCAATATCACCAACATTACTTAAAAATCCAGAGGAACCATGAATATTAACTTCAGGTAAACCACCCGTATTACTTGAAATTACTGGAACTCCTGAAGCCATAGCTTCTAGTGCAGCTAAACCAAAACTTTCGGTTTGAGAAGGCAATAAAAACAAATCACTAAAGCACAGTATTTTATCTATTTCATTACTTCTTCCGAAGAAGACCACCTTATCTAAAATACCTAATTCTCGACATCGCAATTCTACTTTTTCCTTTTCAGGACCTTCACCTATAAACATGAGCTTTGCCGGCATTTCCTTCTGGATGTTATAGAAAATACTAATAACATCTTGCACACGTTTTACGGGTCTCAAATTACTAATGTGGGTTATAATTTTTTCATCATCATTTGCCATCATAGCACGTTGACAATCTGTAAATTCATGATTGTATTTTTCTAAATCTATAAAGTTTGGAACTACAGTAATATCATTTTTAATATCAAATAATCGCAAAGTATCATCTTTTAAACTTTGTGAAACCGTTGTTACGGCATCCGATTTATTAATACTAAAAGTTACTGCAGGTTTGTAGAATGGATGACTACCAACAAGTGTAATATCTGTTCCGTGTAAAGTGGTTACAATAGGTACATAAATACCTTCTTCCTGTAACATTTTTTTTGCCATGTAAGCGGCATAAGCATGTGGGATAGCGTAATGAACATGTAATATTTCTATGCCATGAAGTTTTACCATATCAACCAATTTACTTGATAATGCTAACTCATACGGTTGGTAATGAAATAATGGATATTCAGGTACCGTAACCTCATGGTAATGCACATTGTTACTTATCAATTCCAACCTAACTGGCTGGTTATAAGTTATAAAATGTATTTCATGACCACGTTTAGATAGTTCTAAACCTAATTCTGTAGCTACAACGCCACTACCTCCAAATGTTGGATAACAAACAATCCCTATTTTCATAATTTAAATTATAAGTGTCTTAAGATTTAAGTACCTTTAATCTTCTATCGCTTCGTAAATTAAGCGTTGTATTTCTGTTCTTATGTTTTCTCTTAATAACAAGTTTTTTCCTGCCTGCGGATAAGTTCTATTTGCTAAAAAAACATATACAATTTCCTTTTCAGGATCTGCCCAGGTATATGTTCCTGTAAACCCAGAATGCCCAAAACTTGTCATAGATATACAACCACAAGTTGGCCCTGATTCTCCTAATTGTGGTTTATCAAATCCAATACCTCTTCTATTATTATCATCACAATAATAACAGGTATTAAACTTGTCAATTGTTTCTGGTTTCAAATAACGTTTTCCACCATAAAACCCTTTCTGCAAGTACAATTGCATTATTTTGGCAACATCATTGGCATTACTAAATACTCCTGCATGACCTCCTACACCGTTTTGCATGGCTGCACCCATATCATGCACATATCCGTGTACTTTTTGGTATCTGTAATAATCATCCATTTCTGTTGGAACAATTTTTTTACTGCTAATTTTATAATAAGGATTATACAAGGTATAATTTGCTCCTAAAGTTTCATAAAAATGCGATTGTACTATCTCATCAAGTGTTCTGTCGTAATGTTGTTCAATAAATTTCTTTAAAATGTAATATGGAAAATCACTATATCGATATCTCCTAGTTTCTAACAACTCTGAATTTTTTATTATTTCCGGAATAGAATCTTGATAATCAGTTCTTAAGAATAGGTTGTTAGTTACTTCAACGCTAAATTGATTGCTTTTTTCATGCCTATAATATTTTCTGCTAGGGCGTTTGGTTACAGAATCTAAAGTGTGATAATAAAACGGTTCCCATGGTCTTAATCGCGCATAATGTGACAACATGCTTTTTAAAGTAATATTTGCCTTATTAGAGTTTTTATATTCTGGTAAAATTGTAGATAACTTGGTGTCTAAAGAAACAATACCTTGCTCTACTAATTCCATCAATAATGGTAATGTCGCCAAAATTTTTGTTAGGGACGCAACATCATAAATATCATCACTCGCTACTACTTCCTTTCCATCGTAAGTGTGTTTTCCAAAATTCTTGTTATAGATTACTTTTCCTTTTCTTGCCACCAATAACTGAATTCCCGGGGTCATTTTTAAATCGACTGCATGTTGTGCTACAGAATCTAATTTTTTCAACTTTTCTGAACTCATTCCAACACGTTCAGGAATGGAGTAACCTAAACGTTTAATTTCATTATTATAAATCCCAGAACCTTCCTTAAAATAGTTACCTATAGAAACTGGTAAATTTCCTTTTGAAGGTATAGCTCCAAAAATAAGTTGTGCCGATTTTCGTTGTGCAATGTCACTATTTTGATAGCTCACTACAATACTTTCAATATTCTCTAAAGTTTTTAAATCGGAAAGTGCATAAGGTTTTACAAAGGCGTCAATAACAACCATATGGTTTTGGGCAATTTCATGCAACCATACCAATTCTTTATTACTAAATTTATAATCCTCCCAAGGATCATCGTTAGAACGATGAAAACCAATAATTACGGTATTGTATGGTTTTAAATTTCCAATTAAAGAGTACAAATTATCAGAAGCAACAGCATGCACTTTTGCAAACTTTTTTAATTCATCTAAAAATGCTGAACCTGAATCGTCACCAAAATTCACATAGGCTATACTTTTAGTTTCTAAGCGTCTTAGTGGTAATAAATCATTATCGTTTTTTACAATAGTTATAGCGTTTTCTAATAATTCTTCATACAGAATATCATCTTTTAACCTATTTAAATCCTTTGATAAATTATAAAGTCCTATTGGTTTATATTGATTCAGACCAACTTTATATTTTGCTTGAAGAATTTTTTTAACTGAATGTTCTAAACGTGTTTCAGAAATTTCGCCATTGTTATAAGCATCTATGATTTTTGAAACACCAATCCCAACATCTTCAGACATAAGCATTACATCATTACCTGCTTGGAAAGCCGCTAAATCAATAGCACCTGTTTCGCTAAAATCGGCAGCCCCTTTCATGGTTAATGCATCGGTAAAAATGAGACCTTTAAAACCTAACCGGGTTTTTAAAATATCTGTAACAATATGCTTTGATAATGACGAGGGATACCCTTCGCGAGCCTCTAAACTAGGCACGTTTAAATGGGCTACCATTACACTAGATAACCCTTCTGTAATTAATTTTTTATATGGATAAAGTTCTATGGAATCAATCCGTTTTTCGTTAAAACTGATAGTTGGCAAGGTTTTATGAGAATCTTGATCGGTATCTCCATGTCCTGGGAAATGTTTTGCATTAGCCAACACACCTGCATCTTGCATCCCTTTCATAAACGCAGAAGCCTTTTCGGTTACATTATCTCTATCTTCTCCAAAAGATCGGTTTCCAATAATTGGGTTGAGAGGATTAGTATTAATATCAACTACTGGCGCAAAATTAAAATGAACACCTAATCGTTTACAATGTTCGCCAATTTGACGTCCGGCTTGTTCTACTAACTTATTGTCTTTAATAGCACCAAGTGTCATGTTCCAAGGAAAAGCGTAAGTAGAATCTAATCGCATGCTTAGTCCCCATTCCGCATCCATCCCAATAAGCATTGGGATTTTTGATAAAGATTGTAACTCATTATTTAATCTTGCTTGCCTGTTAGGACCGCCATTTGAATAGATGATACCACCAATATGATGCTCTTGAATAGTTTTAATAACTTTACTTTTTTCAGCTTGATTCTGATTAGACATCACTTGAACCATGTATAATTGACCAACTTTTTCAGCCAAAGTCATGGATGAATATAAACTGTCCACCCATTTTTCCTGAGCTTTAGAGTCTGCAGTTAATAGTGGATTCTTATTAGTTTGAGCACCTGTTGATAATACTATAAATAGGGTAATTACGGTGATATAGATTTGACGCATAAAAGATTTATTAAGGGGAATTATCAGTTTTATATTTAAAGACTAATAATCATGCCAAATTAATACTTTTAAGAAGAAGATAAAAAGACTTTAAGATAGATTTATAAAGAAGTTTGTAACAATTTTAATCCATAACAAATTTAAACCCAGCAGAAATTATATTAGCGCTTAAGCCTGTATTTCGATTATAGTTATTATATTTTAAATCTACGCTCTTTAAACCAAGCTTCCAAATATGCCATTTGGCAAAAATATCGGTATAACTTACCCCAAAGCCATATTGATTAACATTGAATTTAGATAAATCATAATCTGAAGTATAAAACTCGCTTGTAGAAAGGTTCTGTTCATAAGGAGCGAAATAATCTGCAGCGGTTTGATTATAAAACCTGTATGAAGGATATAGTGTAAATTTATCAGATATTTTTATTGGCACTTCTAAATCTGCGGTATGCGAACGTACTCCCCAATTATCATAATAATATCTGTAATAGGTTCGAAATACAAACATTTCATTTATGTAATAATTAAGACGCATGCCTATTGGAATTTTAAACCGAGTATTTGGTAAGCGCTCAATATCATCAGCTAATTGAAAAACGTCCTTATTTGATGATGATGTATAACTAGAAATACTTGATGCATTACCAATATAGAAATTATCTACATCGCCAAAATAAACACGCTGCATGGGGTTTGCAAGCCAACCTTGTTGTTGAATAACATCAAAAAATAATGAAAACTGTGTTTTTTTATTTAATATTTGAGAAAAACTAAATGACACAGAATAAGAATTCCTGCTTTTATTATCAATTAAACCAGATGCCGATTTTGGAGACCAAATAGCACCATTATTACCCGATTTATCAATGGCATCTCCATTTTGATTTAGAATATCTATCCCGTTAAAAAAGCCATTATTTATATTATTACCAGCCTCTAAATAAGAATCTAGTTCCGTTGGATACTTAGGGCTCCATGAGTCTAAATAAATATTACTACTAATAGAAAATTCGGTATTTTTCTCATTAAACAATTTTACAAACTTTCCTCCAAAACCAATTGATGTATAATCATACTCTGTGGCGAACGATGCATTTGCAGACCATATTTGGTTTCTATCATCAGCACTATGAGAATAAGCAATATTGACACTTCCCCAAGTATCTTGACGTGAAGCACCAGATGAGGCCACCCAAGGGCTACCCGTTGGATTACCTGAAGCTTGATTATCATCGTCATCATCGTCGTCATCGTCGTCATCTCCTCCAGAAGATGCTCCAGAGCTACTATCAAAAGGGTCTAAATTACTTGATGATGCTGATGTATAGGTTGAAATTCCAGCATCAATAGTTAAAACATCATCATCGTTTAAAGGCATACTTATAACAATTGTAGGGGTAAAATCCGTTAAATGCTCATCACCTATGCCACCTGTTACCGAGGCGTTATTACCGTCTTGGGTATAATAACTTGTTAAAAAATCTACCTCTGTAGTTTCTAAAATCCGCTTTTTATATGTAATTGTGTCCTCTTGTTGCGAAAATGAAGAAGCAACAACTAAAAAAAACAAAAAAGTTATTAAACTATGTCTCATAAATTTTTAAAATAATAAGTTCATAAAATGAATTTAGTTACAGCCACAACCACCACCAGATTTCCCGCCGTTAGCACCAGATGCAGCTTCTCTATACACGTGAAAGTTTGTAATAAATCTGTCTGAATTCTTTTTTGCTAAAACCATGTCTGGGTCATTAATGTTCACTTTTTCATATTCTTTTACAACCACACAGGAAGAAAACATTAGGGTGACCAACAACACAAAAACAACCTTTTTCATTTTAATTAGTTTTATTTAATTTTATATTTTTAGATGTGTGCAATTTATTGTTCTTATCAACAATCACACACTCTACGCCTTTTAATTGATTTATAAAATCTAAACCAACATCAACACCCATAACAAAAACAGATGTTGCAAGTGCATCAGCAAATTCCGCACTAGTTGTAAATATTGAAACGCTTAAAATTCCTGTACTTGGGTATCCAGTTCTAGGGTCGATAATATGAGAATATAATATGCCATTTAATTCAACATACTTTTCATAATTTCCTGATGTTACTACAGCACTATTATGAATTGGTAACCAAGAAAATACCTTTTCTTTATTTAAAGGATTTACAATGGCAACCATCCAATCCTTTCCATCAGGTTGTTTTCCCCAGGCATTTAAATCGCCAGATGCGTTAATTATACCAGATTCTACATCTTTTTCTTGAAGTAAGCTTTTTGCCTTATCCGCTGCATAACCTTTACCAATGGCACCAAATCCAATCTTCATTCCCTTTAACTTTAAAAACACAGAAAAATTATTTTTATCTAGAATGATGTTCTTATATCCAACTTTTGAAATCGAATTTTTTATTGATGCTTCAGAAGGCATTTCGGTCATAGTTCCATCAAATTTCCAAACCTTATCCATGGAGGCATAACTTATATCAAATGCGCCAGAGGTTAGTTGTGAAATTTTTATGGCTCTTTCTATGAGATTAAACAGTTCTTCATCTACGACCACAGGCTTGATTCCTGCATTTTTATTGATTAAGGATGTTTGTGAGTTAGGATCCCAAGATGAAATTAGTTTTTCTATTCTAGTAATTTCTTGAACTGCAAAATCAATAAACTCATCTCCTTTTTCCTTTGAATTTGAAACAACAGAAATATCAAACCTACTTCCCATTAATTTCAAAGTTCTTTGATATACCTCTTGAGAAAACGTATTGGTTGTAAAAACAATAATCAAAAAACAAATAAGTGACTTAATGTTCAAAAGCTATTAATTTTGTAAAATAATCATTTGGAGTGGTTTTTTCGTATCCCGTTTTACCCAAAACTTTTCCGTTTTTATCTAGCACAACTACTAAAGGAAAGTAGCCTTGAGGATTATAGGCTTCAGCAAGTTTGCCATTTTGCTCTGTTAACTCTTTCGATAATTTATTTGCTTTTTTTCTTGGAAAATCAGCTTTGAGCATTATAAAATGGTTTTTAGAAAGCTTAATAAACGCTTCTGTGCTCCATATTTCTTTATCAAGCTTTATACATGGTGCACACCAATCAGACCCTTGGAAAACCAAAATAATATTCTGGTTTTTATCAGAAGCTAGTTGTTTGGCTTCACTAAAATTTGTTACCCAATTTTGAGAAAAACCATGAAAACTTAGGGCTGAAAATATAAGACCAAGAAAAATATACTTTTTCATTAATTAAAAATTATGTTTAAAAATAAATTTTTGAAATTTAAATTTTGTAACATATATTACAAAAAAAGCAAACACTTTAGTTATAACGTGTTTGCTTAGCAATATATTTTAAGATGTTTTTATTTTAAATCTACTTTACAAAACGCCCATGCCAACTTTCGCTTGCAGGCACTTCCCAATTTTCATTAAACTCAGCAATAGTATTTACTAAATTATTGAAAACAATAGTGTTTTTAGAAACGGCTTTATCCTTTGCCATTTTTCTAAAATCTGTAAGTGATTTGTACGCCACAAAATCGCCTTGTTTGTAGGATACGTTCATTTTATCCATTAAATCAACATTATATTCTTTTTCTAATTGTTGAATAAAATGAACCGAAGCATCAATAGAACAGCCTGTTGCCTTATTTAGGTTTTGATTTAATCCTAATACAATAAATCGCTTATATTTAATAGTATAACCTGCTTGTAAGTCGCTTCCATGAGCAGCCCAGTTTTCTATAAAAATTTCAAGTTTAGATTGAATTTCTTCTAGTTCTTTTTCTGAAAACGAACGATTGGCTTGGTAAATCCAAACTTTTGATTCTTCTGGTAATGTATTAAAATCTACTTGCATTAAAACTATTTATGAATTACGATTAACGATTTTTTTTTGTTGAATTTATAAGTCTTGGGCATTTGCAATTAGCTCTGCAATGTCCATAACTTCTACATCAGATTCTTTTTCTTTAGCCTTTATACCATCCGTCATCATGGTATTACAAAACGGACATCCTGCAGCTATAATTTCTGGTTTAACATCAAGCGCTTGTTCTGTACGTTCAATGTTAACTTCTTTATCTCCTTTTTCGGCATCCTTAAACATTTGCGCACCTCCAGCTCCGCAACATAAACCATTACGTTTGCAGTTTTTCATTTCTATTAACTCAGCTTCTAATTTCTGAATTAACTCTCTAGGTGCCTCGTAAACATTATTGGCGCGGCCTAAATAACAAGGATCGTGAAATGTGATGCGTTTTCCTTTGTATTTCCCGCCTTCAATAGTTAATCGTCCTTCGTCAAGTAATGTTTTTAAGAATTGCGTGTGATGCATCACCTCGTAGTTTCCGCCTAATTCTGGATACTCATTTTTGATAGTATTGAAACAATGCGGACATGCAGTAACTATTTTTTTAACCTCGTAAGCGTTTAAAACTTCGATGTTTGTAACGGCTTGCATTTGAAATAGAAATTCGTTGCCTGCACGTTTTGCTGGATCGCCAGTACAACTTTCTTCTGTTCCTAAAACGGCAAATTCTACATTGGCTTTGTTTAGAAGTTTAACAAAGGCTTTTGTTATTTTTTTTGCTCTATCGTCAAAACTTCCAGCACAACCTACCCAAAATAAAACTTCGGGTTGTTTTCCTTGAGCCATATATTCGGCCATTGTTGGTACTTTTAGTAATTCGCTCATCGTTTTGTGTTCTATGTTTGCGTTAGGGATTGAGGCATTGTTGGAGCTCCTCGAAGAGAGCGACTGCCGAAAGCCCGACCCTTTTCGGGTAACGCCCAAATTATTTAATTATTCGTTTTTCCAGTTTAGCCTGTCCATTTGATTGTATGGCCATGGTGCACCGTTATTTTCAATATTGGTCATCATGTTGTTTAATTCTACAGGTGCGGCCGATTGTTCCATTACTAAATAGCGTCGCATTTCTAAAATAATTGAAAGCGGATCGATACTTACCGGACAAGCCTCTACGCAGGCGTTGCATGATGTACACGCCCAAAGTTCTTCATTGGTGATATAATCACCTAAAAGTTGTTTTCCGTCGTCTTTAAAAGTGCCTTTATTGGCATCTATGTTTTTACCAACTTCCTCTAAACGGTCGCGGGTATCCATCATTATTTTTCTTGGCGACAATTTTTTACCGGTTTGATTTGCAGGGCACTCGCTAGTGCAACGGCCGCATTCGGTACATGTATAGGCATTTAATAATTGCACCCAATTTAAATCTTGAACATCGCTGGCACCAAATTTAGCAGGAACTTCATCTTCTGAACCTTCTGCTGGTGCGGCAAATGGATCGGCATTTGGATCCATCATCATTTTCACTTCTTTAGTAACTGCTTCGAGGTTATTGAACTGCCCTTTTGGTTTTAAATTTCCATAAAAGGTATTCGGAAATGCCAGTAATATGTGTAAATGCTTCGAGAAGTATAGGTAATTAAGGAATATCAATATCCCCACAATATGCAACCACCAAGCGCCACGCTCTATAAAATGTAGCGTACTTTCTGATAACCCAGAAAACCATGGTGCGATATATTGACTGATTACGTTTCCTGAATTCATGGCTTGAAAATCAACATCGGTAGCATTCATGACTAAAAAAAGCGTCATTAATACCATTTCGAAATAAAGAATAAAGTTACCATCGTTTTTTGGCCAGCTTGTCATTTCACTTTTCCAGAAACGTGCTAACTTTAAAATGTTTCTACGAATCCAGAATATAATTACCGCCACAAAAACTAAACATGCTAACACCTCAAAAGTGCCAATTAAAAAACCATAAACGGATTGTGGTAAAACTTTTAAACCAATTCTGTGGGTACCCAATAAACCATCAATAATGATTTCTAAAACTTCTATATTAATAATTATGAAACCTACATATACAACTACGTGTAAAAATCCAGAAATTGGCCTACGTACCATTTTACTTTGTCCTAAAGCAATCATAGCCATGTTTCTCCAACGTTGTGATTTATTATCGCTAACCTTAGTGTCTTGACCAAGTTTTATATTCCGGATTAGCTTTTTTACGTTTTTAGCAAAATAGCCAATGCCTAAAAAAAGTATGATAGCGAATATTATGTTAGGTAAATAGTCCATAAATATTAGTTAGATTCTGGTTCTTCATAAGGAATTTCTTTTTTCGATAAAATACGTCTATAACGCGCTGGATGCAATTTAATATCTTTAATTAAAGCTTCCATTTCCTTTGATGCAGCTTCTAAATTATCATAAAGGGCGTCATCCTTTAGGAGCTTGCCCATCGAGCCTTCACCTTGTTCTAAATTAGTTAAAATTTTATCGAAGTTACCTAATGTAGCTTCTAAATTTTTAACTGTTGTACCTAAATCAGATTCAGCCAATGAAGCGGTTATTTTTGTTAAATCGCCAGACACCTTTTCTGCATTTGTTAAAACAGCATCAATTTTAGCGTCATTATTTTGCATTAATTGGTTTAAAGCATTTGAAGTTTCTTTAAAGGAATCAATAGTTGTTGTTAAACCCGCAATACTGCGCCTTAGGTTTTGCTTTGTTTTCTCATCAAAAACATCATTTAAGTTAACAAGAAGTGAGTCTGCTCCCACCATCATTACTTCAATTTTTTCTTGCAATGGTGTTAATCTCTGATTTACCAAATCGGTTAATCCTGGTTTTCTCGTTCCCTGAAGTACTTGGTTTTTTTGAGCTATTTCCGCACCGTCAAAAGCAGGTACAATAGCTATGGCTTTCCCGCCTATTAAGCCTGTTTCGTATAATTCGGCTTTACTGTTTTTTGAGAATTCAAATTTATTATCTACTAAAAGTGTAATGAGAAGCTTTCCTGAACCATCACCTTTAAAATCAATGCTGGTAACCTTACCAACATTAAGTCCGTTAATGGTAACAGGCGTTGATGGCACCAAGCCTTCTACATTGTTGTATTCTGTATAAAATGTTGTTGAAGAATTAAAAAGGTCTTTACCTTTTAGGTAATTAAAACCATAATACAATAAAATGATACCTAATAAAACAAGTATCGCTGTTTTTACTTCTCTTGATATTTTCAAACTGATTTTCTTTAGTTTTCTTTAGAAAAACAAATTTAATATAAATTTAAGAAGTAAACCTCCTAATTGGTTGTGGATTTTAAGGCATCGATTAAAGCAACCTTTTTACCCTCTTTAAATGCTACAATAAAGCTTGATTTGTAGCCTTTATTTCGAGCCTCCTTTTCAAGCGTTTTAGCGGCATCGTAATCAGGAGAGCTTCCATAGAAATACTTATACAAACTACCTTCCTTAAGTCTTGAAATAGTACTTAAACCCTTAAAATTATATGGCTTTGTAGCCAATTCTTTTGAGCTCGCTGCAATTTGTACTTTAAAGGTGAAATTATCGAAACTATTACTATCAGACTCATCCGTGTTTTTATTTAAGGCATAATCTGAAACGTTTGTTTCTAAACTTGATTTGTAGCTTAAAATAGCGTCCTTAATAGCAAATGCCATTTGTTGCTGTCCTTTTTTAGAGTTTAAATAGGCGCCCTCTTTATTATTAGTTAAAAATCCCAATTCTACTAAAACACTTGGCATAACCGTTTGATGAAGTACTATAAAACCTGCTTGTTTTACCTTTCTATCTTTCCTGCTTAATTTACTTGTAAAGTTTTTTTGAATTAAACCTGCTAATTGGATGCTCTGGTCTAAGTATTCCTCTTGACTCAATAGGATACTCATTACTGATTCTGGAGAATTTGGATCGAATCCCGCATAGTTTTTCTCATAATCTTCCTCCATAAAAATAACCGAGTTTTCTTTTTTTGCAACCTCAAAATTAGTTTGATTTCTATGTGTGCCTAAAACAAAAGTTCCAGCACCATAGGCTTGGGATGTGTGAGAATCACAATGAATTGAAACAAACAAATCTGCTTTTTCCTTATTGGCAATTTTACCTCTTATAAATAAATCTATAAACACATCCGTTTTACGGGTATAAACCACTTTAATATTTGGGTTTTTTTCTAATTCGTTTCCTACTGCCAATACCGTTTTTAAAGCAATATCTTTTTCTCTATAACCATTACCCAAATTACCTGGGTCTTTTCCACCATGACCTGCATCCAAAACAACTACAAACTTTTTAGAATTATTTTGGGCATCAACAATAGAGGGAAATGTTAATACTATTATAAAAGATACGAAAATTAATATGTTGTTCGTTTTCATTTGGTGAATACTATTTTTTTTAACCGATTACCCATAACATACCATGCAAGGAATCACTTTTGATTCAATTATGATCATTTGTATAACGATTTAAACGACCAAAAAATGAGGTTTATTTTAATTTTAAATTTTTAATTGATTATTAAAACAATCACAAAAAAATATATGTAATTTTGACTTTTCAAAAACCGAGCCATACTTTTACAAAAATACATTTAAAAGCGTTGCATACAAACAACTTTAAAATACTTTTTGCATTAAGTTTTACTGTGTTTATCAACACGTTAAGCTTTTCTCAAGATATCCCAAATAAAGGAAAGTCAATTAAGGAAACTAAGCCCGATAGTTTAGTTACTCGTTTGGATGGTCTTGCTGTACTAAAAACTTCAGAAAAAATTCAAGATACTATTTCAAAAGATTCTATAAAACCTAAAAAGGAACTTTTAGAAAATATAGTTAAATATCATGCTAAAGATTACACTAAATTTAGCAACAAAAAGCAAAAACTATATTTATATAACGAAGCTAAAATTGATTATGGCGACATGAAAATTGAAGCTGGTAGCATTACAATAGACTATAACAAAAATACTGTTTACGCCAGAGGACTAACTGATACCATAGAAGGCTATACTCAAAAACCTATTTTTACTCAAGGCACTAATGTAGTTGAGCCAGACTC
>NZ_JBATHX010000385.1:0-2840 GCF_049667265.1 Algibacter sp.
AACTAATATTCCTGGATATTATGCTATTGGAGACATTACTCCTGGGCAAGCTTTAGCGCATGTCGCTTCCGCAGAAGGAATTTTATGTGTTGAAAAGTTAGCAGGACAACATGTTGAAGCTATTGATTACGGAAACATACCAGGATGTACATATTGTTCTCCTGAAATTGCATCGGTAGGTTTAACTGAAAAACAAGCAAAAGATAAAGGCTTAGATATTAAAGTTGGAAAATTCCCTTTTTCAGCATCTGGTAAAGCTAGTGCTGGTGGAAATAAAGAAGGTTTCGTGAAAGTTATTTTTGATGCCAAGTATGGCGAATGGTTAGGTTGCCACATGATTGGTGCTGGTGTAACTGATATGATAGCAGAAGCTGTTTTAGGAAGAAAACTGGAAACTACAGGTCATGAAGTTTTAAAAGCAATACATCCTCACCCAACAATGAGTGAAGCAGTTATGGAAGCTGTTGCTGCTGCTTATGATGAAGTAATACATTTGTAGACTTTCTTTGAAAGCTAAACTTATAAACAAAAAAAGTTCCTGATATTTTCAGGAACTTTTTTTTATTCTAAAATTTATATTTGTCTAAAAATTTAATCTTCTAAGTAGTCTGTTATAAAAAACTCTGAATAGCCAATTCATAACTCTGTAATCCAAAACCAAGTATAACACCTTTAGCATTAGGCGAAATAAAAGATTGATGCCTAAACTCCTCTCGCCCAAATGTGTTTGAAATATGAACTTCAACCACCGGAGTTTCTATGCCCTTAACAGCGTCACCTAATCCAATAGAAGTATGTGTATAAGCCCCTGCGTTCAATATAATACCATCATAACTAAAACCAACTTCGTGTAATTTATCAATTAACACACCCTCTATATTCGATTGAAAATAATCTATAGAAACTTTTGGGTATTTACCTTTTACTTCTTCTAAAAACTCTGTAAAAGATAAACTTCCGTAAATATTAGGTTCTCTTTTTCCTAATAAATTCAAGTTTGGCCCGTTGATGATGATTAGTTTTTTCATATGGTAAATATATTAAAATTTGAGCATAAAAAAAGGAAGCCAACTGGCTTCCTTTTTAAACTTTATTTGGTTTATTAATACTAAATTACCATGCATAACCCAAAGAAACTCCAAGGGCTACTGAAGTGGTACTAAGTGTTACATTAAAATCATCTGAATTTCCTGCAATATAACTCAGGCCAGCGAAAACATCTACTAAAAAATGTTCTCCTATAATCCATTGATGCCCTACTTCTCCTCCTATTGAGAAGAAACCAGCTGAAGTATCAAAATCATCTTTAAGAGCAAAATACCCAACAGACGGTCCAGCATGCCAACCATTTAACGCTTCATCGCTTGAAAAATAGAATCTATACTCTGCACCTGCTCCAAAACCAGATATATCTGAAATGTTGTAATACAATCCAGAAACAGTCAAAGTTTGACTGTCGTTAGTAGCAAATTCATAACCTGCATTTGCAACTCCAAACGCCAATCCTATTGGGTTTGCTTTAATAGCTTGATCTTGTGCATTTACACTTGTAAGTCCAAATACTGCAATTACTGCACATAAAAATAATTTTTTCATAATTTAAAATGTTTTTAGTTTGATTATAACAAATTAAAGGTATTTCATTGAAAAATACTACGAAACAAGTTAGGTTATTAACAATTTAATAAACACAAAATCATTATAATTTGATTTACAAATACTTACAATTTATGTTATTAACAATTTATATTGAATATAGATAGAATTACCCCACTAATTTGATCCCTTTATTCTTGTTATTTGTTATTTTTACATACTATGAAATGGAAAAACGCGCTTAAGGATTATCAATTATATTTAAAGATAGAACGCGGTTTATCTCAAAATTCCATAGATAATTATTCATTAGATGTTAAAAAACTCATTATTTTTTTAGAAGATAATAACATCACAGAATCACCTATTTCCATTAACTCAGAAATTATTCAACAATTTATTTATGAAATTGCCAAAAGCGTAAATGCCAGATCGCAATCTAGGTTAATATCCGGCTTACGAAGTTTTTTTAATTATTTAGTGTTTGAAGATTACAGAAAAGACAACCCTTTAGAACTTATAGAATCACCGAAAATTGGCAGAAAACTTCCAGATACCTTATCAGAAGCAGAAATAGATAATCTTATAAAAGCCATAGATTTAAGTAAACCAGAAGGCGAACGGAATAGAGCCATGTTAGAAACATTATATGGCTGTGGGTTGCGAGTTAGTGAACTTATCAACCTCAAAATTTCAGATTTATTTTTTGATGAAGGCTTTATTAAAGTTACGGGGAAAGGTGACAAACAACGCTTTGTTCCTATTATAGACATAACCCAAAAGTTTATTAATATTTACAGGAAAGAAATCCGGGTTCATTTAAACATTAAACCCGGACATGAAGATACTTTGTTTTTAAACAGACGCGGAAAACAACTCACTAGAGCCATGATTTTCACAATTATCAAACAACTTGCCGTAAAAATAGGACTTAAAAAAAACATATCGCCTCATACCTTCAGACATTCATTTGCTACACATTTATTACAAAATAATGCCGATTTACGCTCCATACAACTCATGCTTGGACACGAAAGCATAACAACTACTGAAATTTATGTACATTTAGATAAAAGTCATTTAACCAAGGTGGTTGAGAAGTATCATCCTAGGAAATAGCTGTTAGTTGTTAGTTGTTAGTTGTTAGTTGTTAGTTGTTAGTTGTTAGTTGTTAGTTGTTAGTTGTTAGTTGTTAGTTGTTAGTTGTTAGTTGTTAGTTGTTAGTTGTTAGTTGTTAGTTGTTA
>NZ_JBATHX010000386.1:0-2434 GCF_049667265.1 Algibacter sp.
TGTGGTGGTACGGTAAATAAATATTCAGCCTCATAAAATGCTTGTGTTAAAACTGAAAGAATTCCATACACTTTACTGCCTTCTTTTGAGCAAATACGTTGCGCCACTTCTTTTTGAAACATGCCCGAAAATTCAGGAATTTGATCGCGCATTTCTAAAGTTTTAAACACAATTTGGGTTGAAATGTTATAGGGGAAATTGCCAATAATTGCAAAAGGTTCTTGTTTGAAGACTTCGTTTAAATCGTATTTTAAAAAATCTTTTTCTATGATTCGTGGCGCCAGATTTAGATAGTTGGATTGCAGATATTCCACCGATTCTGAATCAATTTCAATAACATATGTGGTGATGTCTTTTTTGAGTAAATATTTGGTAAGTACACCCATACCTGGACCAATTTCTAACACCTTTTTATAGCCTTTTAAAAGCAAGGTATCTGCAATTTTTTCAGCTACAGTTTCATCATTTAAAAAGTGTTGCCCTAAATACTTTTTTGCTTTTACTTGATGTTGGTTGGAGTTGTATGCCACGGATTTATGGGTGTTTATGAGAAATACGAAGATATTAAATATTGGCGCGCAAAGGCGCAGAGATGCAAAGTTTAATTTTAAATAATTTCTTGAAATTTAAAAAATAGTTAAGCCTTTTTAATTTTTAAGTGGATTCCTGCCTTCGCAGGAAAAACACTATTTAAAATTCACGGTATACTCATCAACAATTTCAAGTTCGGTTCTAAAGGATAGTATTTTATCAGCGAACTTTTTTAAGCCTTCAAGTCTTAATTTATCGGCATCCTCGCGATAATAAGCATCTAGTGCTTCGCGTGAATAAGAACGGTATTGCACGGAATAGGTAACGCCTCCCTTTTCTTCTTCTACTAAAACCTTGGACAAGGTTGCTTTTTCAAATTTACCGGTTCCTAATACTTGAGGAATATGTTCTTTTATCCATTTCAGCCATTCATCGTGGATGGATTCGTCAATGTTTGTTGTTACGTTATATATTATCATAATTTAAAAATTCCAAAAAACTAAAATCCAAAGTCTAAATTAAGATTAGAAACTATTCTATAGAATTTGAATTTCGATTCTTATATGTTATAAAGTTTTTGCAAATAACAGGAGTTCTTTGTCATCTTCAAAGGGTTTTACTTCTTTTTCAAATGTAAATCCTAATTTCTCTAATAGTTTTATAGAGTTTTTATTATCTGGATTTGCTATAGCTACTAATTTTTTTAGGTTGAATTTATGTTTAGCAAGTTTCATAATTTCAACCGACGATTCAAAACCAAATCCTTTACCTTCATATTCTGGCAAAAATGCAAAACCAATGTCAACCTCTTCCAAGGTGTCCCTTTTTATTAATCCGCAAGTGCCAATAGGCTTGTTGTATTCTGCTTTAAGTAATAGCTTGTAGAACCCAAAACCATGCTCTTCATAACTCTTTAAATGGCCTTCGGAAATTCTATTTTCAGCAGCCTCAATAGTTTTGGTGTTTCTATCACCAATGTATTTTATCCAATGCGGAGAATTCACTAATTCTACGAAAAAAGGCGCATCACTAATCGTGAATTTTTCTATTATTAATCGTTCGGTTTCAGCAATCATAATCTAATTTAGAGCATCGCCTCGCAAGTTTCTGTAGCGTTTTCTCGCATCAACAAAATAAATACTATCGGCATGATTAAAAATAATTTGCTCGTATAAGGCTTTTGCTTTTTCGAGGTTATTTAACCGTTTTTCATATATTTCAGCTAAATGAAAAAGTGCGTCGTCTATTAAAATACCTTCGCCGTAATTGTCAATAATGGCTTGATAATTTATAACGGCTTTTTCATATTGTAATTTTACCTCGAACAATTGTGCTTGTTTCAATAATGCTTGCGCTATAATAGGTTCTGTTTTGTGCTCTTCTAGAATTTTATCTAGTAAATTAATAGCCTCATCATTTCTGTTTTGAAACGCTAATAAATCTGCTTTTGCATAGTGTTTTAAGGCCGTTTGAAGTGAATCTTCATATTTATTATCTGAAATAAGCAGTTTTAAATCTAGCGCATCATTGGCGATAAGTTGCGATGTTGAGGCTTTTAAAATTTTGAGTTGAGATTCTGCCCATTTAAAATCACCTTTATAATAACTTGCTTTGGCAACTTTAAATCGTGCTTCTTGAGAAATGGTACTGTTTTTTAAATTTCGTTGGATTTGCGTGTAATAAATAAGCGCCTGATTGAATTTTTCTTGTAATACTAAAATATCACCTAATTCTAATTTTACCTGTGCTTTTTCTAAGGTTGATAAGGGTTGATTTAATGTTGATTCTAGAAAATTCGAAGCAGCTTCTGTTTCGTTCAAATAAAAGGCCAAAAAGTGTGCGTAGTTAATTTGCAACCCTAAAGTTTCGGGTTGTTCTCCGTATGTTTTTATGAGTTCTAGAA
>NZ_JBATHX010000387.1:0-2693 GCF_049667265.1 Algibacter sp.
AAATTGAAGCTGTTTCATTCATTTCAACCATAAAGGTAGATTCACCCATAGAAATATTATCGCTGGCGCCCACTCTTGTAAATATTTTATCTACCAAACCTATTCTAGCTGCTTCTGCAGGTACAAAACTTCCAATTTGAGCCAATAAAACAATCAATGCCGTTTGGCGCAATATGGCCGATTTACCAGACATATTTGGCCCCGTAATCATAATAATTTGCTGACTTGTTCTATCCAGAAACACATCATTTGCAATATAGGCTTCGCCAATAGGTAATTGTTTTTCTATAACTGGATGACGGCCATCTTTTATTTCTAAATCGAAAGAATCATCAATTGTTGGATAAATGTATTTATTATCCTTTGCCAATTGAGCAAACCCGCATAAACAATCTAATTGCCCAATTAAATAGGCATTTTGCTGTACGGGTTTTATATATTGATTTAGCCAACCTACCAATTCTGAAAATAATTGTTGTTCAATTGCCTGAATTCTATCTTCCGCTCCTAAAATTTTGGCCTCGTATTCCTTAAGTTCTTCGGTAATGTAACGCTCTGCGTTTACCAACGTTTGCTTACGAATCCACTCTTCTGGAACTTTATCTTTATGTGTATTTCTAACCTCTATATAATATCCAAACACATTATTTGATGCTATTTTTAGCGACGAAATCCCTGTTCGTTTACTTTCACGATCAAGCATTTTATCGAGATAATCTTTCCCTGATTTTGACAAACCCCTAAGCTCATCCAATTCCGAAGAAAAACCAGCAGCAATACTATTACCTTTTAAGACATTTACCGGGGCATCTTCATTTAAAGTCTCCTTGATTTTCTCACGAAGCACATCGCAACTTTGAAGTTTATCGCCAATAATTTTTAATGATTCATTATCACAATTTGAAGCTAACGATTTTATAGGCACAATCGCTTCTAAAGAATTTTTAAGCTGAATAACTTCTCGCGGGTTTACTTTTCCGGTAGCCGTTTTTGAAATTAAACGCTCCAAATCACCAATATGTTTAATATGATTTTGAATTTTCTGAAGTGTGGTGTTTTCCTTAGTTAAAAAACTAACCACTTCATGCCGTTGTTTAATTTTATCCACGTTTTTTAAGGGTAAAGCTAACCAACGTTTAAGCAACCTTCCGCCCATTGGTGAAATGGTTTTATCAATAACATTTAAAAGCGTTACAGCATTGTTATTTGTAGAATTATAAAGTTCTAAATTTCTAATAGTGAACCTATCCATCCATACATAATCATCTTCAGCAATTCTTGAAATGGCCGTAATATGCTGTAATTTATGATGCTGTGTTTCACCTAAATAATGGAGAATAGAACCCGAAGCAATAATGCCTTCATATAAATCTTCAATTCCAAAACCTTTTAATGTTTTAGTGTCAAAATGCTTAATTAAAGTTTCATAAGCATAATCGGCTTGATACACCCAATCTTCTAAATAAAAGGTGTGAAAATCGTCACCAAATGTATCGTTAAAAAGTGAGCGTTTTTGTTTGGACACCAACACTTCACTCGGACTAAAATTTTGAAGTAGCTTATCAATATATTCTGCATTTCCTTGAGAGGTTAAAAACTCGCCTGTAGAAATATCTAAAAACGAAATGCCGATATACTTTTTATCAAAATAAACCGAGCATAAAAAGTTATTAGATTTTGAAACTAAAACCTCATCGTTCAGAGCAACGCCAGGCGTTACCAATTCTGTTACACCACGTTTTACGATGTTTTTGGTTAATTTAGGATCTTCTAATTGATCGCAAATAGCCACCCGTTCCCCCGCTTTCACCAATTTTGGTAAATATGTATTTAAAGAATGATGCGGAAATCCAGCCAACTCAATTTCACTTTCACTACCAGCGCCACGCTTGGTTAAGATAATTCCTAAAATACCTGCTGTTTTTATGGCATCACTTCCAAATGTTTCGTAAAAATCGCCCACTCGAAATAACAACAAAGCATCAGGATACTTTACTTTAATAGCATTGTACTGCTTCATCAACGGGGTTACTTTTTTTGCTTTTTTAGCCAATGGTAAAGTGGTTTTTAAATCTTATTTTTGTGAAAATTGTAGCATGCAATGTACTATTAATTTTAGGTGTTTTGAAGTTGAAACACCATAAGTTATCTACAATTAGAACGAGATTTCAACAATAAACCATGCGTAAATTAAAAAATAGCGAGTTAGATAGATTAAGTGTTCAAGATTTTAAGGATGTTAAAAAAACGCCTATAATTATTGTGCTCGACAATATTAGAAGTTTAAACAATATTGGTTCGGTGTTTAGAACAAGTGATGCCTTCTTAATTGAAAAAATTTATCTGTGCGGTATTACAGCAACGCCACCTCATAAAGATATTCACAAAACAGCTTTAGGAAGTACTGAAACTGTGGCCTGGGAATATGTTGAATCCACGATTGATTTGGTTGATAAACTCAAAGCAGAAAACGTAAAAGTATGCGCTATTGAGCAAGCTGAAAAAGCAATCATGCTTAACGATTTTAAGGTTGAACAAAACACAAAATATGCTTTAGTTTTTGGTAATGAAGTAAAAGGTGTTGCGCAAAATGTAGTTAATAAAAGCGATGCCGTTATTGAAATACCACAATTTGGGACCAAACATTCGTTAAATATTTCGGTAAGTTGCGGTGTCGTAATTTGGGATTTATT
>NZ_JBATHX010000388.1:0-8728 GCF_049667265.1 Algibacter sp.
GGTTAAATCAATCGGGATAATTTTTCCTGGATATGGCGATGCGAATGATACATTTCGTTTTCCAGTAAGATCGTTATAAAAGGCCGTCATAAACAGGCTTTCACCTGTCAGGATTCGTTTTCCTGCACCTAAAATTTTACCCATAAATCCAGTATCTTTTTTTGAGCCATCGCCAAAAATGGTTTCCATTTTAATGCCATCGTCCATCATCATAAAACTTCCTGCCTCGGCCACAACGCCTTCTTGTGGGTCTAGTTCAATTTCTACGTATTGCATTTCTTCGCCGTAGATTCTGTAATCGATTTCGTGTGCTGTCATTTTTTTATGTTTTTTGTTGATTTGTTTATATGTTGATTTGTTTTGGGTTTCGTTACATTTTTTGTTGGTTGTTTAGTTGTTTGCTGTTAAGTTGTAATTCAACTAAACGACTTTACGACAAACAACTAAACGACTTTACGACAAAGGACTTAACTCTTCACCTTTACACTCCACTCAAAATTGAAGGTTGAAACCACAACTCCTTCTTCATTTACCCCAACCGATTGCATGGTTACCGTATGACCTTCGCCTGTTTCGATGGCTTTTTTTAGTGTTTCATCTACTAACTTTCCATCATTACATGTAAATTTTATTTTTCCAATTGCTTTTTTGGTAAACGTGGCATTATTGGAGGTTACTAACATAGACACGCGTTTACCCGATTCTTGAATTTTACTTATCATTAAAGCACCTGTTGAAAACTCGGCCGCCATACCTTGTACTGCCCAAAACATAGATTTAAATGGGTTTTGATTTATCCATTTGAATTTAACACCTACGATACATTTGTCATTATCAATGTGTTTTGTTCGCACACCACAAAGGTAAGCTGATGGTAATTTGAACATGGTGTAAGTGTTTAGTTTTCTAGGTGTTAACGTCATTATTTATCTTTTAATTTTTCACTAAGTTATGAAATAATTTCACATTAGTAAATGTTAAATTTATGTTAAATTTTAGTACTATGCGTAACAAAGTACCTTCTTTTAGACATATATTTGCATAGGAAACTATTATATGCTTTTAATTAATTGAAAAAAATCATGTTAGATAACCATCAAAAAAACATCGCAACCTTTATTCATTTATCTACATTTAGTAGGTTCTTTATTCCGTTTGGAAATTTTATTGGCCCTATTATATTGTGGGTTGCAAATAAAGATAAATCTGAATTTATAGATAGCAACGGCAAGCAGGTAATCAATTTTCAAATTAGCATTTTATTGTACGCTATAATTTTAGGAACCTTAACTATTCCGTTTTTTGTTTTTAAAATTTTTAACGGTATTGACTTTATAGATTTTAATGGGTTTGAAAGTTTCCATTTTAATATTGGGAAACCTTCTCCGCTATTATATATTGGCGGTGCTCTAGGAGCCATAGCAATAATTGGGTTTATTATAGAAATGGCACTAATAGTTGTTGCTAGTTTAAAGGCGAGAGATGGGCAGGTTTATAAATACCCGTTTACTATTAACTTTTTAAAATAGCTTAATATCACACCCCTTAATCCCCTCTTTTTAGAGGGGAAACTGAAACCTAATAAAAGAGAAAAATGACTTATAGAGAAAAACATAAATGGCGGACAAACCCGCGTTAGGGATTGAAGTGGAAAGCCCACAGCCCGACTTTGGAGGTGCGAGGACTTGTAACGAAAAGCCCGACGACGACCTTAGGAGGCGTAACCTGCCTGCCGGCAGGCAGGCGCCCAAATAAAAATTTCATCAAGATAACAATCAATCGAATCAATCAAAAAATGAACAGTTTCACAACATTAAAACGCTTTAGAACATGAAGATAGAAAACACAAAAGCACAGATGCGTAAAGGCGTATTGGAATTCTGCATACTCTCGGTCTTGAAAGACGAAGACGCCTATGTAGCAGAAATTCTGGACACTTTAAAGGACGCAAAGTTGCTGGTAGTTGAAGGGACGATTTACCCTTTATTAACGCGACTTAAAAACGCTGGACTTTTAAATTACAGATGGGAAGAATCGACCTCTGGACCACCAAGGAAATATTATGGTTTAACCGAAACCGGGAAATTATTTTTAAAGGAATTGAACACCACTTGGAGTGAATTACACAACGCAGTAACCTTAGTAACAAGCCAAAAAACAACAAAAAAATGAATAAAACAGTCAACATAAATTTAGCAGGTATATTTTTTCATATTGATGAGGATGCGTACTTAAAATTGCAACGCTATCTGGAGGCTATAAAACGTTCGTTTACAGACTCGCAAGGGCAATCTGAAATTATAGCAGATATTGAAGCGCGTATTGCCGAACTTTTTACAGAACGCGTGCAACACGATAAACAAGTTATTAGAATTAAGGAAGTTGACGACGTGATTTCCATAATGGGGCAACCTGAAGATTATCTTGTGGATGACGAAATTTTTGAGGATGAACCACAGTCATCTTACAGAAGCAAATCTACCTCGTCAAGAAAACTTTTTAGAGATACTGACAACAGTTATATTGGTGGTGTATCATCTGGGTTATCGCATTATTTTGGTATTGATGCCATTTGGATTCGATTAGCTTGGGTGCTTTTAATTTTTGGAGCAGGAACAGGTGTTTTACTTTATATTTTACTTTGGATTTTAGTGCCTGAGGCTAAAACTACGGCCGAAAAAATTACCATGACAGGAGAACCTGTGAACATTAGTAACATTGAAAAAAAAATTAAAGATGGACTTGATCAAGTTACCGAAACGGTAGGCGATGTTGCTAAAAATGTATCGGATTCCGTATCAAACGCTGCAAAGAACATTGATGTAAAAAAAACTGGTAACTCGATAAAATCGTCGTCCAGAACTTTTTTTGATACCATTGGCGATATTATTATGTTTTTCTTTAAAGTAGTTGCAAAGTTTATTGGTGTCATACTTATAATTTCTGGTGCCGCTGCTTTAATTGCCTTAATTATTGGATTATTTTCAGTTGGTGTGGCAGACGTTATACATATTCCTGGATTGGACTTTGTAGAAATGGCCAACGCTGGAGAAACACCTATTTGGTTAGTATCCTTATTTGCATTTTTTGCAGTTGGTATTCCGTTCTTTTTCTTGTTTTATTTAGGATTAAAAATCTTGGTTAACAATTTAAAATCAATTGGTAATGTTGCTAAATTCTCATTATTAGGGTTGTGGTTAATCTCTGTTATAGCTTTAGTGATTTTTGGGGTAAGACAAGCCAGCGCCCATGCTTTTGAAGAAAGTTATGTTGAGAAAACAGAATTGCCGATTACAGCAAACGACACCTTGAATATTAAAATGGTGAGTCATGATAACTTTAATTCTGACCACTACCGACATAGCAGATTTAAATTAGCTAATAATGAAAATGGCGATAAGGTTTTGTTTTCGGCGGATGTGGAAATTATAGTAAAATCGACTTCCGATTCGGTTGCCAGATTAGCTATTAGAAAACGAGCCGATGGACGAGATTATGACAAAGCGATTGAACGTGCTAAAAACATAAATTATAATTTCGATTTTAAAAACAACACCTTATATCTAGATTCTTATTTAACCACACGTCCTGAAAATAAATTTAGTGACCAGAAGGTTGAACTAGCGCTTTATTTACCTGAAAATTCGGTGGCTTATTTTAATAGTAGTACAAAACACAACTTGCATTACAGAACCTACGATGGCAATATAGTTTCTGGTGATGATACGAATCATTATTTAAAAATTCTTTTTGAAGAGGCCGAGTGTTTGGACTGCCCCGAGGAAGATTTTGAAGTTAATGTGAATACTCCTAGATTAAAAATAAATGACAAAGGCATTGAAATAAACTCTGAGGAAGGCCATATAAAAATAGATGAAAATGGCATTAAAGCAGAATCAAGTGAAGTTAAGCTGAACATTAATTCTGAAGGCGTAGAAATAGATTCGGAATAATAACAATTCATCATAAGAAAGTAACAGTTCAGGTATTTAAGTTATTAATCAACAACTTTTTAAAAGATATTTGAACAACAAATTAATCATCAAAAAACAAAAAACCATGACAACACTAATCAAATTTATCATTGCAACCATATTAAGTTTAACTCTTTTTTCGTGCAATTTCGACATGAATCTTAACTCTGGAGTTAGAGGAAATGGGGAAGTATCTACTGAAGATCGAACTATTAACGAACCATTTTCGTCCATTAAAGCTTCAGAAGGTTTGGACGTTTATTTAACACAAAGTGATAACGAAAGTATTCGCGTTGAAGCCGATGAAAACTTACACGACATTATTTTAACTGAAGTTGAAAACGGTATTTTAAGGATTCATACCAAAGAAAATATTGGCTGGTCGACATCAAAAAAAGTACATGTTAGTTTTAGAGATATTTCGAGTATAACATCTTCAAGTGGAAGCGATGTGTATTCAACCAATACCATACATTCTGAAAGATTAGATTTAAAATCGTCAAGCGGAAGTGATATGAAACTTGATGTTAACACTTCAGTTTTAAATTGTGATTCTTCTAGTGGTAGTGATATAAGACTTTCAGGGAAAACCATAAAACTAGTTGCTGAAGCTTCTAGCGGAAGCGACATAAAGGCGGCCGATTTAATGGCAGAATCTAGTGAAGTTAAAGCTTCAAGCGGTGCAGATATTACTGTAAACACATCAAAATATTTAACCGCAAGAGCATCAAGCGGCGGTGATGTTAGGTACTATGGCAATCCAGAAAAAGTGGATAAAAGTGATAGTTCTTCTGGGAGTGTGAAACAACAATAGAACCCTTAAACAATAACCAATTCATTTTAAAACCATTTCAAGCTTCATTAAAAGTTTGAAGTGGTTTTAGTTTTTTATATTTGTTAGTGACTTTTTGTAAATTTTCAGTCTAAATAGTAATGGTCATAACACATTTAGCAATTAATCCGTTTAAAAAATGAAAAAAAACCTATTATTTCTAATTACTGTTTTACTATCGATTTCGCTTTGTAATGCTCAAAAAACTGATAAAGTTAAGGGCAACAGAAATGTTACTATACAACAAACAAACGTAGAATCATTTCATACTATTGCTTTGGATGAAGATTTTGAAATTGAAATTATTTATGATCAAAATCCGTATGTTGAAATTGAAACCGATGAAAACTTACATGAATATTTAGAGTTTCAAGTTATTGATAGTGTACTTACTTTTAACAATACGATAAAAATCTCTTCAAAGAAGAAACTAAACATTAAGGTTACCTATAACGATGTTTTAAAACATATTGAAACTACTGATGATGCTGAAATATTATCGCTTTCCACAATGGATTTAGAGAATGGTTCGTTAAAAACTAGAGGCTCATCAAAAGCAGGATTAACCGTAAAATCGGATAATTTTAATTTTGATATTGATGATAAATCAAAAGTGAAATTAAATTTAACAAGTGACAAGTGCATCATTACCATGAGTGGAAACAGCAAACTTGACGCGCTTATTAATACCGCTGATTTATCCGCAACACTTTACCAACGTGCTACTGCCAACATTGAAGGATCATGTAAAACAGCAACATTAGAGTTGGACAATAATTCGGAATTTGATGGAAAAAACTTCACTATTAATGCTTGCGATGTGGTATGCAATATAAGTAGCGAGGCAACCCTAGAAGTTTTAGACACTATTAATATTGATGCATCAGGGACAAGTTCTATTAGCTTATACCAGAACCCGAAGATTGTAATAAATACGCTTTCCGACACTTCAAAACTTCAGAAAAAGGTTAAATAAAGCATCGTTTTTATTTTACTAAAACATACAAAAAAAAGCCAAATTGAAATTTCAATTTGGCTTTTTTAAATATTAAATAATGTATTAGTTATAATTAGAAGTAGATACTTCAAAGGTGGAATCTTTTGCTGCCAAATAACGTTCTGCATCAAGAGCCGCCATACAACCTGTTCCAGCAGCTGTAACTGCCTGTCTGTAAACATGATCGGCCGCATCACCAGATACAAAAACCCCTTCAATGTTAGTTTTAGAAGATCCTGGAACATTAATTATATAGCCAGTTTCATCTAAATTTAAAAAGCCTTTAAAAATATCGGTATTTGGTTTATGACCAATGGCCACAAAAAACCCAGTTGCCGGGATATCATGTTTTTTATTGGTTTTATTATTAAACACACGAACACCTGTTACTACTTGTCCATCGCCTAAAACCTCATCGGTTTCAGTATTGAATAAGATTTCTATGTTTTCGGTATTTTTAACTCTTGCAGCCATAATTTTTGAGGCTCTAAACTCATCCCTACGAACTAGCATCGTTACTTTTTTACAAAGTTTAGAAAGGTAATGTGCTTCTTCACAAGCAGAATCTCCAGCGCCTACAATAACCACTTCTTGGTTTCTATAAAAGAAGCCATCACATACAGCACAAGCTGAAACGCCACCACCTAGTTTTAAATATTTTTGCTCTGAATCTAAACCTAAATATTTAGCAGAAGCACCCGTGGAAATTATTATGGTGTCCGCGTGGATCTCTTTCACATCATTCACCCAAACTTTATGGATATCTCCTGAAAAATCTACTTTTGTAATCCATCCATCACGCACATCTGTTTCAAAACGTTGTGCTTGAGCTTGTAATTGCATCATCATTTCAGGCCCAGTAACACCATCTGGGTATCCTGGGAAATTTTCAACTTCATTGGTTGTTGTTAATTGCCCACCTGGTTGCGTTCCTTGATATAAAACGGGTTTCATATTTGCTCTAGCTGCATAAATAGCCGCAGTATAACCGGCAGGACCAGAACCTATAATTAAGCACTTGACTTTTTCTATTGTCTCAGACATATTTACTATTATAATTTATACTACAAAAGTAGAAGTTTTGATTAAAACCTAACACAGAAGTTATCAACAGTTTTTACAGTTTAATAAATCAAAAAAATGGTGACGTTTTTTTTCGTAACTTTAGTAACCTAACTATTTAAACCTTAGAGTCATGAAAAAAATATTTTTAATTATCTGTATTGGTCTAATTATTTCTTGTAATGGCAATTCTAAAGCAGACAAGGAAGTCATAAATACTTCGAAAGCTGAGAGTGACATGAACACTTTAGAAGGCGCATGGAAATTAGTGAGTTTTGTAAATTACGGCGAGAATGGAACCAGAGACACTATTCTTTCTTCAGATACTAATAAACAAATAAAAATGTATTCGAAGACAAAAGTTATGTGGAGTAGAACCCGGATTTTTGATACCATTGATTGGTTTGCTTATGGAGATTATACTGTTAGAGATGGCATTTTAACTGAAATTTTAGATTATGGCTCTAAATCTATGAACGAGGTAATAAAAGATAAAACTGAGTTTTCTTTTGATGTTACTATAGGTGAAAATGAATTTACCCAAACTGAAATAGATAGTTTAGGCCACCCTATTATTTCCGAGAATTACATTCGATTGGAATAAGTATTTGTTCAGATAAACTTATAAACAACTAAAAACCTTTCAAATTTTTGAAAGGTTTTTAGTTTAAAATGCATTCATATTTCAAAAAAAAGATATTAGTTGCTATTTGATTTTTTAGTGAAGACAAATTAATTGATAGTTAAATAAGTCCCTTTAAAACTTTGATTAAGCACCATGACTTCCAATGGTTCATCTTCAAAATCCCTTTTAACCTCGATGGATGCTTTGCCGTTTGCCATTTCTATAATTTCGCTGCCAGTTGGTGTACCCTGACTTACCATAGCCTCTCCTCCATTTAAACATTGAAAATAGACACGCTCTTCATAATCCAAACATTGTAAACCCTTATTATCAATGGCGATGGCTGTGATTAAATAATTACCATTTTCCAGTAATTCATAATCTAGCTTTAGGTCTTTTGCTTTTTCGTTTCTTGTAAATCTATAATTTAAAGTTAATGCATCCTTAACTTCTTTATTTTCTTTTGTTTTTCCAATGGAAACTAATTTATTTTCACCTTCAATAAAATTAAGATTCCAATTTAAACCTGCAGCTGGGAATTCTTTGGTATTTCGTTGTTTAACACCCAAACTTTTGCCATTTAGAAAAAGTTCAACTTCTGTACAATTACTATAAACACTAATATCTCTTGATTGATCCTTTGGTCCTTGGCGTTCTGTCCAAGTATGAGATTCAATGTATGTGAACGGATCGGTGCTCCAATAACTTTTAAATACATAGAAGGCATCTTTAGGTTTTCCACTTCTATCCACCAGTCCTTTTTGATTCATATACGGTATCGCATTTTCTGGTCGTAATGGTGTTCCAAAATCTTTAAAAGCCCATTGAACATTACCAACAAAAGTAGAATCATTTTCAGAAATTCGTAAATGCCAATCGAATAAATCGACAATGTAATTTTCACTCCAATCGCCTATTTGTGCAATATTTGCAACATCGGTTTGAATAATAGCTTCTTCCCAGCCATCAGATTGAATTTGTCCTTCACCTGTAATAGGATTTTCGGTATGCCTTCCAACATGACTGGAACCACCGTACTCGGCATGTAAAAAATGTGGATATTCTACTTTGTATTGATCAATTGCTTTTTGATAACTTTTATAACTTCCGGAATACCAACCAGACCAAATGGAAGGCGAAAACACATCAACAATATCAGCGCCTTCATAATATTTTCTAATGGCTGTTTTTCTAGATGGGTCTAGCTCATGTGCGTAGTCATTCAATTCCTTTAAATA
>NZ_JBATHX010000389.1:0-6059 GCF_049667265.1 Algibacter sp.
CTTTAAAGCGTTTAATGTCGTGAATGTCAAAAGGGGCATCTTCTGGGTGATTCTGCTTTACTATGGCTACCGTGTCTTTAATTTTTCCGAGTCCTCGCTGACTTAAAATATCGAATTTATAAAGCCCAATATCTTCTGCAACCACCATATCAAATTGTGTGGTAGCATAGTTTTTAGGCGGTAAAAAGGTTGCTGTATAATAATGAATAGGTTTTTCTGAAATAATAATACCGCTGGAATGAATGCCCAAATAGTTTGGAAACCCTTGAATGTATTCGCTGTATTTTAAAACAAGTTGCGATAATTTGTCTAAACTATTAATATTGTATCTGCCTCTGGTAAGCACATCCATTTCAGATTTAGGCAAGCCGAAAACCTTACCTAATTCACGAACTGAAGCTTTGAATTTAAAAGTATTATAAACCGTTAAAAGCGCTGTATTTTTAAAGGTTTTAAAAATAAAGTCAGTAATATCATCACGGTCTGTCCATGAAAAATCAATATCAAAATCGGGCGGATTTTTTCGATACAGATTTATAAAACGCTCAAAATATAAATCGAGTTCTATAGGATCAACATCTGTAATTCGCAGTAAATAGGCAACAATACTATTGGCGCCACTACCTCTGCCAACGTAGAAATAGCCTTTGCTTCTGGCGTATTTTATAATTTTCCAATTGATTAAAAAGTAAGAAACAAAGTTTTTCTCTTTAATAATTTCTAATTCTTTCTTGATGCGATTATAAATAACATCGTCAGGATTTTCATAACGGTATTTTAAACCTTTGTAAGTCAGATTTTCTAATAATTTATAATCTAAAGATTCTGTTTTTGTGTACGATTTTTGATTGTTAGGTGTTTCTTGTGTAAAATCGAATGCAACGGTACAGTTACTTAATAAAGCCGCTGTGTTTTCTAGAAGTTTTGGGAACTCTTGATAGGTTTCATACAATTTATTATAAGACATCATTTTATCCGTTTCTTGGCCTTCTTCACTTTTAAGAAGCTTGCTTAATAAGCTGTTATTATCAATAGCGCGAAGTAAACGATGGGTGTTAAAGTCTTTTTTATTTTGAAACGAAACCGTTTTTAAAACAACCAGTTTGTGCTGTAGTTTGTTCCATTTTGAAAATTTAAGCGCGTTGAGGTCTTTCGGCTTAATGCCTAAAAACTCATGAGGTTTTAAGTGGTAATCTTTTGTTTTTTGATACGGATAAATAATATAGCAATCTTCTATGTCTTCCTCTGGCTGCTCAGGAATTTGTAGCTCTTGATTGTGTAAAAAATGAGATAGGTAACTATTAATATTTTGAAATCCGTTGTTGTTTTTCGCTATTAAAATAAACTGCTGTTGGGCACCATTTCTAAAATCGACACCAATAACAGGTTTAATGTTGTATTTATCAGAAAGGCGCACAAAATCTAAACACGCCGATGTATTATTAATATCGGTTAATGCAAGCGTATTTATACCATTAGCAGCCGCTATGGCAAGCAATTGTTTTGGCGCAATGGTGCCATAACGTAAGCTGTAATATGTGTGACAATTTAAATACATAATTTTTATAGGATTAACAAAATTAGCTACTATTTGTAGTTTTTGTTGCTTATATTTGTAGTAAATAATGTTAAAATTTTAAATAGCCTGTTTTAAATATGAAGCGCATTCAAACAAATATTAAGCATTTGCGAAGTCTTAAAAAATTTTCGCAAGAGCGTTTTGCTGAAGAGCTAAAATGGACACGCTCTATGGTTGGCTCTTATGAAGAAGGACGTTCAGAACCACCTATAGACCGATTGATTGAGTTATCTAATTACTTCGATATTCCGATAGATATTTTAGTGAAGAATGATTTGCGCAAAGCGAAAGACACCTCGTTTATTGAAGTTGGAAATAAGCGCATATTATTTCCCGTTACGGTAAGTGATATGGACGAAGATTTAATAGAAATTATTCCCACCAAAGCATCAGCAGGATATCTTCAAGGGTATGCAGACCCCGAATATATTGAGCAACTTCAAAAAATAAAACTTCCTTTTTTACCTACGGGTACGCATAGAGCGTTTCCAATAAGTGGCGATTCTATGCTTCCAGTAAAGGATGGGTCGTTTGTTGTTGCCCGTTTTGTAGATGATATTAAAAGTATTAAAAACGGGCGTACACACATCGTGCTTACTAAAAATGATGGCTTGGTCTATAAGCGTGTTTATAATAAAATTAAGGAGGAAGACAAGTTGGAATTGCATTCTGATAATAAAGCGTATGCACCATATAGTGTGCATCTTGAAGATGTATTGGAGGTTTGGGAGTTTACTTGCTGTATTAACACCCAAGAATACAGTAAAGAAGAGCTGAAATTAAGCAGTATTATGAGTATGTTTCAGGATTTAAAAGTTGAATTGAAATCTATTAAAGGTTCCGAAGCCTATTTTTAAGAATTAAACACGTTGTTTTCGCCTATTTGTTGTCCACTAAAAAACCTTAGGAAGACATATTTTTAAACGCTATATTTAGCATAAATAATAACCAGATGCTGTTACATAAATCAGAACCCTTAACTATTTTTAACCCAGAAGAATCAGATAACTTAGGGGCCGTTTTTTATGACACAGGAATTTCTGCTGGTTTCCCTGCACCTGCCGAAGATTTTAGTCAACAACGCTTATCACTAGATAATGAACTCGTAAAAAATAAAGAAACTACTTTTTATGCACGTGTAAGTGGGCAATCTATGATAGGAGCAGGACTAGATGATAACGATTTATTAGTAATCGATAGAAGTTTACAACCATCGCACAATAAAATAGCTGTTTGCTTTTTAGATGGTGAATTTACCGTAAAACGTTTAAAAGTTGATAACGAAGGCATATGGTTAAAACCAGAAAACCCTAATTATCCTATTATTAGAATCACAGATGCAAACGATTTTGTTATCTGGGGCATTGTAACCAATGTCATTAAAAAAGTATAATAATTTATTGTGGAAATTATTTATAAAAGATCCATTACCGATGAAGAATTATATCAAATTCTAGAACTTCAACTTAAAAATATTCCAACGTCGATTTCAGAAGATGAAAAGCTACAAGAAGGTTTTGTAACGGTTCGGCATGATTTCAAAAGTTTAAAATCTATGAATGATAAGTGCGCTCATATCATTGCAGTATATGATGAAAGCGTAGTTGGTTACGCCATATCTATGGTTAAAGATTTTAAAGATGACATAGCAGTTTTAAAACCGATGTTTACTTACATAGAAAACCATACACCTGATACTTTAAAATACATTGCAATGGGGCAAATATGCGTAGATAAAAAATTCAGAAAACAAGGTGTTTTTAGAGGTTTGTATAATAAAATGAAGCAGGAATTAAATTTAGAATATGATGCTATCATCACAGAGGTAGATAAAACAAACACACGTTCCCTTAATGCGCATTATGCAATTGGATTTAAAGAACTATATTCATACCGTTCAAAAAATCAAGATTGGGAAATTCTTATATGGGATATAAAAACAATCAACTAAAATTATTTTTATGGTAAACTTATCAGGTTTAGACATTGGTATCATTATCGCTTTTTTTGTAATCACACTTTTTATAGGTGTTTGGGTATCCAAGCAAGCAGGAAAAAGTTCAGCAGATTTTTTCTTATCTGGCAGAAATATGCCTTGGTGGTTATTAGGCGTATCCATGGTAGCAACTACTTTTGCTGCCGATACACCAGGATTGGTAACTGAACTGGTTAGAAAAAATGGCGTTTCAGGAAACTGGGTTTGGTGGGCTATGTTACTAACAGGAATGCTTACCGTATTTTTCTATGCTAAACTTTGGCGAAAATCAGGAATTACAACTGATTTAGAATTTTACGAATTACGTTATTCAGGAAAATCAGCCAGTTTTTTACGAGGTTTTCGAGCCATTTATTTGGGCGTCATATTTAATGTGATTACCATGGCGGGCGTTTGTTTAGCAGGCGCTAAAATTGCCAATATTTTATTGGGAATTTCTCAGCAAGAAGCGCTTTTATATTCCTCAATAATTGTTGTTATTTATTCGTCTTTAGGAGGATTAAAAGGGGTTTTAATAACAGATTTTCTTCAGTTTATATTAGCTATGGTAGGTTCCGTTTGGGCAACCATTTATATTGTGAATCTTCCAGAAATAGGAGGAATGCAAAATTTATTAAGTCATGAGAATGTAGCCGATAAACTCAATATTCTTCCAGACTTTTCAAACTCTGAAGCTTTAATTACATTATTTATTATTCCGTTTGCAGTACAATGGTGGAGTACTTGGTATCCTGGGGCAGAACCAGGAGGCGGTGGTTATATAGCACAGCGTATGCTTGCCGCAAAAGATGAAAAAAATGCTACTTGGGCAACCTTGTTTTTCAACTTTGCACATTATGCGCTTCGTCCTTGGCCATGGATTGTAGTTGGATTAGCATCTTTAGTCATATTTCCAAGTTTAGAAAGTATCAATACCGCATTTCCAAATTTAAATGCTGATATGCAAGGTCATGATGTTGCTTATGCAGCCATGATGACATATTTGCCTGCAGGATTAATAGGCATTGTTTTAACATCCTTAATTGCGGCTTTTATGAGCACTATTTCAACCCAATTAAACTGGGGAAGCTCTTATATTGTTAATGATTTTTATGGACGCTTTATTAATAAAACGGCTTCGGAAAAACAGAAAGTGTTAATTGGGAGAATTTCAACGGTTTTACTCATGGTTTGTGCTGCCTTATTTTCATTTTATATAAAATCGGCCAAAGATGTTTTTGATTTATTATTACAAATAGGAGCAGGAACAGGTTTATTATTTATAATGCGTTGGTTCTGGCAACGTATTAACCCGTTTAGCGAAATAGCGGCCATGGTTATTTCATTTGTAATTGCGGTTATATTTTTTATTAATGGCAAGTTAGATACACCTTGGTTTGAAATTGAAGGGCATATGCAATTGGTTTTGGGTGTGGTGATTACCACTATTGGCTGGGTTGCTGTGACACTATTAACCAAACAAAGTGATAACGAAACTTTAGTGAAATTTGAAACTTTAATTTATGGTAATGAAAGTAAGTTTAAAAACATAGGCTATAAAGTTCTAGCTTTCTTTTTGGGTGTTATAGGAACCTATAGTGTGTTATTTGCAACGGGTTATTTCATTTATGGCAAAACCATGTTAGCCGTTGGCTTAATTATCTTGGCTGTTGTGTGTTGCTTGTTATTGATTAAAAACTGGAAGAAAATTATATAGACTAATTATGAATATTGGCTCTTCAAATGAGAGTATAAAAAAAAGCCAAACGTTACGTTGGCTTTTTTTATATATTATTAAATGTATGTTTTAATCAGCTAAAACAATAATTTTATTGTCTTTCATTTCAATCGTTCCAGAATTTATTTTCAATAATGTTCTACCATTATCGCCTTTAGTAAATTTATCTTGAACTTCTTTTTTTAACTTAATGTTACCCAAAATTTTCACAAAGCCTTCTTTTAGTATAGAAACAATAGGAGCGTGATTGTTTAACATTTCAAAATCTCCATTTACTCCAGGAACAGCAACACTAGTTACTTCTCCACTAAATAAAGTTGCTTCAGGTGATACAATTTCTAAATACATAGTTAAACTTGTTTAACTACCCTGAATTTAGTTCAGGGTCTTATTAATGTTTATTCAAGATTCAATTTAAAAGATGCTGAAACAAGTTCAGCATTAGCTTCGGCTTATGCCTCAGCTAACATTTTATCTCCAGCTTCAATAGCTTCTTCAATGGTTCCTTTAAGGTTAAACGCTGCTTCTGGTAAGCGATCTAATTCACCATCCATAATCATGTTAAATCCTTTAATAGTTTCTTTAATATCAACTAAAACACCAGGAATACCAGTAAATTGCTCTGCTACGTGGAAAGGTTGAGATAAGAAACGTTGAACACGTCTTGCTCTACCAACTGCTAATTTATCTTCTTCAGATAATTCTTCCATACCAAGGATAGCAATAATATCTTGTAATTCTTTATAACGTTGTAATAACTCTTTTAC
>NZ_JBATHX010000390.1:0-15871 GCF_049667265.1 Algibacter sp.
GAACAACCATACCGTTAAAGTTGATGGCTATAGATATATTAGATATGAAGACGGTGGAGAAGAATTTTACAACCATAGTTCAGATCCTAATGAGTGGACAAATGCGGCTAATAATTCAAAATACAAGGAACAAATTGAAAAGATGAAAGGCTTGTTGCCTGAAGTAAATGTAATTTGGGACGAAAAATCATCTTATACCTTTCAACCTTATTTTGTGGAGCAAAAAGCGCGTGTAAATGGAGAAGAAAAGAAAGATGTAAAAGTAATTGGTGCAGATAGATAATTATTAATTTTTCACTTATGAATAAAACACTATTAATGCTCATATTTAATGCTAGATTTAGTTTGACGCTGTTGAATGTTTTAGTATGTCTTTCTTGTGCTTCAAAACCTAAAACAGAAGCAACTAAACATATTAATAAGAAACCAAACATCCTATTCATAGCTGTTGATGATTTACGTCCAGAGCTAAACTTCTATGGCGCTAATCACATTAAATCTCCAAATTTAGATCAATTAGCGGGGGAGAGTTTAGTTTTTAATCGGGCCTATTGTAACGTGCCTGTTTGTGGCGCTTCCAGAGCCAGTTTGATGACAGGTGCACGCCCCACAAGAAAACGATTTATAGATGCACATACTAAAAAAAACGAAGATTATCCTAAAGCAATATCGTTACCAATGTTATTAAAACAAAATGGGTACACAACCATTTCTAACGGTAAAATTTATCATTATAATAAAGATGATGCTTCCGCTTGGGATGAAATGTGGCAACCTGATAAACTTTGGAGTTATGCCTTACCAGAAAGCCAAGAAATAAGAGAAAACACAAAAAGAGGCCTGCCTTTTGAAATTGCAAAAGTACACGATTCTGTTTACAGAGATGGTAAATTGGCTTTAAAAGTAATAAAAGACTTAAATAAATTGAAGGAATCAAATCAACCTTTCTTTCTTACCATGGGTTTAGCAAAACCTCACCTTCCTTTTACAGCACCAAAAAAGTATTGGGATATGTACGATAGAGATGCTATAAAATTTCCTGAAAGTTATATACAACCTGAAACCACGCCAAAACAAGCCTTTCATAATTTTGGAGAACTACGCCAATATGAAAATATTCCTAAAAAAGGTGATTTACCTGATGAATTAGCTAAAGAACTCATTCATGGTTATTATGCCTGTGTAAGTTATATTGACGCTCAAATTGGTTTTGTTTTAGATGAATTAAAACGACTAGAATTAGAAGACGATACCATTGTTATTTTATGGGGAGACCATGGTTGGAATCTGGGCGACCATAAATTATGGTGTAAGCATGTAACTTTTGAAACTGCACTAAGAACACCATTAATTATAAAAGTGCCGGGGAAAACCAAAGGAGAAAAAACAGACGCCATTATTGAATATATAGATATTTATCCAAGTTTAACAGAATTAGTTGGTTTAGAAGCTCCAAATACTGTTGAAGGTAAAAGTTTTGTACCAATAATAAATGGAGAAACCTCGAAAAAGGATTGGGCAGTCAGTAAATTTAAAGACGCGGTAACTTTAATAAAAGGCGATTTGTTTTACACGGAATGGACGGATGATAAAGGAGTTGCCTACGCACGCATGTTGTTTGATCATAAAACCGATCCGCTAGAGCTAGATAATTTAACGGAAAAACCTGAATATAAAGAAATAGTGGAGCAGTTAGCCATTGAATTAAGAGAAAAGTGGGGTATAGATTTCTTAAAATAATCAGAATTAATAATAAAAAAGTAAAATGTACAGAGTGAATTTGAAGCACCTAATTTTTAGTTTTACAACTTTTGTATTAATAAGTTGTGGGAATAAAAAGGGTACTAATATGGCTTCTGTTGAACTTATGGGTACAGAAAAAGCAGAACGCCCAAATTTGATTTTTTATTTATCAGACGATCAGGATATTTATGATGTGGGGTGCTACGGAAATGAAAAAGTGAAAACACCTGCTGTAGATGCTTTAGCAAAAGAAGGCTTGTTATTTAAAAATGCATTTACAGGACAAGCGATATGCGCACCAAGTAGGTCTCAACTTTTAACTGGAAAATATCCTATTAAAAATGGCTGTTTTGCAAACCATACAAGGAGTAGACCTAGTATAAAAAGTATAACAAAACATTTGCGTGATTTGGGCTACGAGGTTATTCTCGCAGGGAAAAGTCATGTGGCACCTGAATCTGTTTATGATTGGGATAGAGAATGGCATGGCGTCGAAAAGGAAACCGGACCAAGGCCATACATTCCTTTAGATAGTATTGAAAGCTATTTTAAAACAGCCAAAAAGCCATTTTTTATGCTCATTGCTTCTTATTATGCCCATTCACAATACTTTACTGTAGATAATCCAAAGGCAGATGATATAAAAATTTATCCTTTTAATGAAGATAAAAAAAATAACCAAGATTTTATTAAAAGTAGAGCTGGGCACTACAGAAGTATAGAAGAAGATAATAAGCAGTTAGATACCGTATTACAGCTTGTAGATAAACATTTAGATGCAAAAAACACCCTTTTTGTCTATAGTGCAGATCATGGGCTTTCTGGTAAATTTGGTGTAAAAGATGTGAGTTTAAGAGTGCCATTTATTGCACGTTGGCCTAATGTCATTAAATCAGGATCCACATCTGATCAATTAATTCATTACACAGATGTGCTGCCAACATTTATAGAAATTGCAGGAGGAAAAGCGACTCCAGATATGGATGGTAAAAGTTTTTTACCACTTCTAAAAGGTGAAGACGTTAAAATCAATGATTATGTATATGGTATAAGAACCAATCAAAACATATTAAAATCTGAAATATTTCCATCAAGAATGATCCGTGATAAGCGTTATAAATACATAAGAAATTTTAATTCGCTGGAAGTAGTAGAAAAAAATTTAACTGGAAAACCAAATGTAGATTATTTTATTAAAAGAGGTGCCATTACTTTTAAAGAAGAGCCATTTGAAGAATTATATGATGTGCAAAATGATCCTTTTGAACAAGTTAATTTAGCTCAAAGCCCTGAGTTAAAATCTACTAAAGAACGATTAATAAAAGATATGTTTATTTGGATGAAATCTCAGGAAGACTTTTTAGATGAAACTTTTGGAAACATGCCTATAATAACTCCCAAGGGAAAAAAAGGATTTAAATTAGACCAAGATACACGAAGCCGACAAATTCCAGATTCCATAAAAAGCACACTTAAAAAAGGCGACTTTATTGTTATAGAATACTGGTAAAATTTTTTAAAATGATTAGATATTTTATTTACGTATTAAGTTTATCCATCCTTTTATTGTCATGTAAAAAGGAAAAAGAAAAGAGCATAGTAACACCACAACAAAAGCCAATGAACATTTTGTTTATTGCTGTTGATGACTTGCGTACAGAACTCAATTTTTATGGAGCGGCTCATATAAAATCTCCAAATTTAGACCAATTCGCAAACGAGAGTTTGGTGTTTAACAGGGCGTATTGTAATATTCCTGTTTGTGGTGCCTCAAGAGCGAGTTTGTTAACAGGAATTCGGCCAACAAGAAAACGTTTTATAAATTATATTACCAGAGCAGATGAAGATGTGCAATTTGCTATCTCACTTCCCAAACTTTTAAAACAGAATGGTTACACAACAATTTCAAACGGAAAGATATATCATAATAACGAAGATGATAGTCTAGCTTGGGATAACAGGTGGTTCCCAGAAGGTAATATTCGAAATTATCAACTAGAAAAAAACATATTAGAGAATGGTGAAGCGAATTTGGCAATGGGTGGTGCTAGCGCTTTTGAAATGGCTGAGGTTAATGATACAGCATATTTTGATGGAAAAATTGCTCAAAAAGGCATAGCAGATTTAAAGAAGTTGAAAGAGAAAAATGAGCCCTTTTTTCTGGCTCTAGGTTTTATGAAACCGCATTTGCCATTTAATGCTCCCAAGAAATATTGGGATTTGTATGATAGAGGTATAATTGAATTACCTGAAAGCTATATGCAACCAAAATCTACACCCAAACAAGCCTTTCATAATTATGGTGAGCTGCGTAATTATGGAAACATTCCTAAAAAAGGAGATTTACCAGAAAGTTTAGCAAAAGAATTGATTCATGGTTATTATGCCTGTGTAAGTTATGTAGATGCACAAATTGGTTTGGTTTTAGATGAATTAAAACGATTAGAGTTAGAAGACGATACCATTGTTATTTTATGGGGTGACCATGGTTGGAATCTGGGTGACCACAAATTATGGTGTAAGCATGTAACTTTTGAAACTGCGCTAAGAACACCATTAATTATAAAAGTGCCAGGGAAAACCAAAGGAGAAAAAACAGACGCCATTATCGAATTTATAGATATTTATCCAAGTTTAGCAGAATTAGTTGGTTTAGAAGCTCCAAATACAGTTGAAGGTAAAAGTTTTGTACCAATACTAAATGGAGAAACCTCGAAAAAGGATTGGGCAGTTAGTAAATTTAAAGACGCGGTAACTTTAATAAAAGGCGATTTGTTTTACACCGAATGGACAGACGATAAAGGAGTTTCTTACGCACGCATGTTGTTTGATCATAAAACCGACCCATTAGAACTAAACAATTTAGCCGAAAAACCAAAGCATTCAGAATTAGTAAAAAAGCTTGCTTTAGAACTAAGAGAAAGGTGGGGAAAAGATTTTATTTCTAAAAACTGAAATTGATGACACCAATGAGAAATATATTCACTTTAATTGTATTAAGCGTATTAATAACCAATTGTAATTCATTAAAAAATTCTAAACAAGAAGGAAATGGAGTTTCTGAAAAATCGCAAGATAAGCAACCCATAGTTGTGCAATTCATAATAGATGGATTGATGAAAGACGCTGCAGAAACGGCTATTGCAGCAGGAGCAGAACACCTAAAATATTTTTCAGAACAAGGAGTTGTTGTAGAAGATGCCTATTCTAATAGTCCCGTTGGAAGAGTAAAATTGCCAGATGGTAGTGAACCTTGGGGAGGCGCTTCTCCACCAAATATTGGAATGCATACAGGAACTCATGTATTTGAAACACAGGAGTTAGATGATATTTTTCTATCAGCAAGACGAAACGGTATCAAATCGGTTTATGTAGGCGGTCATACCTTGTACGACGTTTTTAAAACACCAGATGTTTACTATGCTGAGATAATGCCCGACCAAAAAGTAGTAGATTTAGCAATCAAACATATCAAAGAAGATGGCGCTAGATTAGTTCGTTTGCATTTGCAAGAAATTAGAAGCTCTTGGAAAGGGCCAGAAGGTAAATCCAATCCAAATTCTAACTACATCAAAGCCATTTTAAATGCTGACGCTGAATTAGGTAGGTTAATTACCTTTTTAAAACAAGAAGATCTATGGGAAACCGCATACTTCATCATATCTGCAGATCATGGTATGGGTATTTTGACTAAAAGTAATCACCTTTCAGAGCAATTATCCTCATGGCAGATATACATGAATTTTTACGGGCCAGCAATAAAAAAAGGAGCAACTATTCCTTATGCTGAATCGCCAGATGTGGCATTAATGACCAATCATTTTATGGGTTTACCAGCTCTAAAAGGTTATACTTCAAACGTAGAAAATCTTAGTCATTTGAAAACCACAGGTGTTTTTCTAGAAAATATCTTTGAAGGAAATCCAGATACTATTGAGCATCCGCAATGGATTAAAAAGTACTTGGAAAATAATAACCAATCCCCGCCAAATGATTATTTACATTACAGAACGGGAATGTTGAATTTTATTAATAAATAGACCGATTTTGAAGAGAGTGATACATAAATTAAGAAAACAACAAGTAATTACACTTGCAATAGTATCATTCTTATTCTCATTAAATAGCATAGGACAAAACGACTCTATCGTTTTTGCAAACCTAAGGGACTCCAAATCTTGGAATTTAGCTTTTCAAGATGATTGCACAAATGACTGGACAGAAAACTGGAGCTTAGACGGATTAATTGCTACTGTTGAAAACACCCAAGAAGGCATGCACTTTAAAGCGGGGCCAGAATATAAAAACGATGCACATCATGCGGTTTTATGGACCAAAGCATCCTTTTTTGGAGATATTAAAATTGAGTATGATTACATAAAAACTGATGAAGAAGCGCGGTGTGTAAATATACTTTATATTCAAGCCACAGGTGATGGAGAAGGTGTTCATGAAGCGGATATCTCTAAATGGAAGGCTTTACGCGAAGTACCTGCAATGCGAACCTATTTTGAAAATATGAATACGCTGCACATCAGCTATTCAGCATTTGGAAATCAGGAAAATTCCTTTCATTATGTGCGTGCAAGACGATATCCTAAACCAGATGACCAACCTTTTAAGGTAACACAACTAGATCCCTCTTTTGATAAACAAGGCTTTTTCAAAACAGGGCAGAAGTACCATATTACAGTTTTAAAAACAAAAGAACATCTTTTTTTTAAAATGGAAAGTAAAGATGGTGTGGAGCTTTTCCAATGGGATATTTCTAAAATTGAACCGATTACAGAAGGACGAATAGGTTTGCGACAAATGTACACACGTGCTTCTATTTACAAGAATTTTAAAGTTTATAGCAAATGAAATTAAAAAGCATTTTATGGGTTTTTATCCTATGTATAGGAATTCAAATATATGGTCAAGAGCGAGAGCGACCTTTCATCTTAGTAAAATCTGGCGAGCGGAATCAAATCCTTGAAAAAATTAAAACGCAAGATTGGGCTAAAGATATTTATTCAAAACTGTTATCCAAAACAGATGATGAAGTTGAGCAATTTTATAAAAACCCTGAAAATTATATTAAACAATTGCCATTTAATTGGTCGGAAGGACAACAAAATAATTTCCCGCCCTTTTTCAAAACAGATCATGTAGAAAATGGAATTCATAAAAATTTAGATAATGCTACAGATGAAGAATGGATGCCCGCAGAACTATTAATTAAATACTTACAAGTTGCTTTAGATTGTAGTATGATTTATTACGTTACCGAAGACGAAAAATATGCTCATATGGCTAGTAGTATTTTGTATTCGTTTATAAAATCTGTACAAAAAACAAAAGTATCCGATTGGCACGGTCGTGGTGGCTGGCTATTTCCTTATGATGGTTTTCGCGAAGTACGTGTTATTGGTTATAAAGTACCTTTAATTTATGATTTTGTGTCGCCTTACATTAAAAACGTAGGTCAGCCTTTTGATATCATTAAAAACAAGAAAGTTGATTTCCCAATAAATGAAGCTCAAAACGTATTTAGAACCTATGCAGATATTACTATAAATTACGGGCAAACGGCCTCTAATCATCCTGTTTTAGAAGCGCCAAGTTTGGTGTATAATGCGCTTGCCATGGAAGATAAAGAGGAGAGAGAAACATTATTGTCATATTTTCTAACTGAAAGCACAGAAAATCAAGATGCCTTAAATGTGATGGCCGAAAATTATAAAGAACAAGGTGATATTTGGCCCGAAACATCGCAGTATCTAAATCATTCAACGGCACTTATAACAAAACTGATGCTGGTAATAAACAGGTACAAACCAGAATTAAAATTAGCAGAGAAATATCCTAATGTGTTGCATGCTCTACCAAGGTTAGATTATTTTGTGTACCCAAATAATGAACTTGTAAGGTGGGGAGACGGACATCGATATGGCACTTCACCATATGACGCTTATGAAATTGCCTATACTTTAGCGGAAATTGATGGTCTAATCGATTTAAAAGAAAAATTTGGACCACTCATTAATCGAGCCATGCAGAAAGGTAAATATAAAAGAAAAGACATGGAATCTATTTTCTGGTATGATAATGATATTGTTGGAGAACCAGAAAAATTTGAGTTAAGCAGGACAGATAGAATCTATCATGCAGGTATAGTGATGCAACGAAATTTAAGCAGCACCAATAATCCTAAGGATGGTTTAATGTGTTTTGTAGGTGGCGCCCATATGGTACACGGTCATGCAGAGGGTATGAATATAGAATTGTATGGCGAAGGACAAGTTTTGGGGGTGGATAATGGACGAGGAAAATACGCCAAAGACATTCACGAGAATTATTCTAGAATTTTTGCGGCACATAATACAGTAATAGTAAATGGCAGTTCACAAGGTGAAGGTGGCTGGAGTAATTTAGGTATTAGAACAGTTGAAGTTGTTTCTATGGAACCTCAAGTAGGAGCAAAAGGTGTTTCGCCTTACCATTCTTTCAGTCAAACCAGTTTTGAAGATGATGGCGGTGATAAAGCTGAAGCCACACAAGAACGCACTTTAGCATTAATTAGAACTTCACCAACCACAGGTTATTATGTAGATGTATTTCGCTCAAAATCTAGATTACCAAACGAATTCCATGATTATTTATACCATAATATCGGTGATGCATTGGTGTTTTCTAATAAAGACCTAAATTTTAAAAGCACACCAAATAGGTATATGGCTAATGCCAATTTAAAATGGAACAAGAGAACCTTTAGAAACCCAGGTTGGCACTTTTTTGAAGATGTAAAAACATCTGAAGCTTATGCGAATAACGTGAAAGCGACTTTTAATGTAGAGCAGTTAGAACAAGGTTCAATACATATGCAACTGCATATACCAGGATTTGAAAATAGAGTTTACACGCAAGTAAAAGCACCCCATACTTTTGAAGCTCCCGAGCCTTATGATGAGTTGCCAACGCCAACATTGGTTATTCGAAATGAAGGGGAAGCATGGAGAAACCCATTTGTTGTGGTTTATGAACCTTTTAATGAAAATGAAACGCCAACCATACAATTTGTTACAAAAATTGAGCAAGATGGATTATATAAAGGATTAAAAATTGAGAGTACAACACCTAAGGATAGTTTAACTCAATATATAATAACACAATCAAAAGGCGAGGTTTTTTATAGTGAAGTTTTAGATGTTCATTTTGTAGGAACTTTTGCTATTATAACTTTAACTAACAATAAAAAATTACAAAGCATTTATATTGGCGAAGGAGAAAATATGACTTACAAGAATGAAGTTATTAATACGAATGATGATAAAACATTTTATAAAGAGTATTAATTATGTTGACAAAAAAACAAACCATTTACATTTTAAGCGCACTTTTCTTATTTTTTCAATGTGCTTCAATTGAAGATTATAAATGGAATACAGTAATTTCAGAAAGTTCGCCATCAGCAAGACACGAATGCGGATTTGTAGAGGCGAATGGCTTATTTTATTTATTAGGCGGTAGGGGGATTAAACCAGTTGATATTTATAATGTTAAAACAAAAAAATGGACAAAAGGTTCTGAGCCACCTATTGAAATTCATCATTTTCAAGCTGTAAGTTATAATGATGATTTATACCTTATTGGTGCCATGACTGGTAAGTATCCGCATGAAAAACCACTTGATAAAATATTGATTTATAAACCTAAAGAAGATAAATGGGTTTGGGGCGATGCTATTCCTGTAGCCCGAAGAAGAGGTTCAGCAGGCATTGTTGTAACGGCTAATTTTGCATATGTAATTTCTGGAATTACAGATGGGCATTGGGAAGGGCATGTGCCTTGGTTGGATAGATATAATTTTAAAACTGGTGAATGGACCATTTTATCTGATGCCCCAAGATCAAGAGACCATTTTCATGCCGCTATTCACAACAATAAAATTTATTGTGCAAGTGGTAGAAATTCTTCAGCTAAAACATATGAAACATTTAACCTTACTATTCCAGAAGTTGATGTTTATAATATTGAAAATAATAGTTGGGAGACGCTCCCTGAAACATCAAATATTCCAACGCAAAGAGCTGGTGCTTCTGCTATTATAAATAAAGGGAAATTAATTATTATTGGTGGTGAAAGTGCGAGTCAAAAAACAGCCCATAACGAAATTGACATTATGGACATGGCAAAAGGAAATTGGGTTTCAGCTGAAAAACTAGAAATTGGTAGACATGGAACCCAAGCTATATTTTATAACAATGCGATATATATTGTTGCTGGGAGTGGGAATAGAGGCGGTAAACCAGAATTAGCTTCTTTAGAAACCTTTACTAAATAATTTAGAAAATATGAAATTTCATAATATGAGTTTTTTACGAGTGTTAGTTTTTATTTTTACATTATTTAGTGTATTAAGTTGTAGAAATGAAAAAAATCAAACCTTGTTATTTGTTGGGAGTTTTACAGATAAAATGTCAGGCGAAGGTATTCATGTTTATGATTTTAATAATAAAACTGGGGAAGTGGTCTTAAAATTTACTTTGGACAGCGTAATTAATACGTCGTTCTTGAAATTGTCACCAAACGGAAAATATTTGTATTCTGTTCTAGAAAGTCAAATGGATTATCACGGAAAAGTAGCGGCATTTGAAGTAGATTCTATCAATCCTAAATTAAAATTGATAAATATTCAAGATTGTGGAGGAAGAAACCCTGCTCATTTAGAAATAGATAAAACAGGACAATATCTTATAAATTCAAATTACTCTGATCCGAGTTTGAGTATTTTTAAAATTAATAAAAATGGCAGTTTAAATAAGTATTCTCAAATCATCAGGTTTAAGGATAGTAGTATTGTAAAAGACAGACAGGAAAGTGCCCATATTCATTCATCAAACTTTTCTCCAGATAATAGCTTTTTGTTTGCTCAGGATTTAGGAGCAGATAAAATTCGAGGATTTAAAGTAGTTGAAAATAAAAGAGACTCAATTCTAAAAGAGTATAGGCAAATACGGGTTAATCCCGGAAGCGGTCCTAGGCATTTTACCTTTCATCCTAATGGAAAATATGGTTATGGAATTGCAGAATTAAGTGGTAAGGTTGCAGCTTATAAATATAAAGATGGTACTTTAGAATTTGTTGAAGACTATTTATCCTACCAACAAAAACAAGATTTTTATAGAGCTGCTGATATTCATATATCTCCCGATGGTAATTTTTTATATGCTTCAAACCGGGGGCCTGAAGAAGATTCTATTGTGATATTTTCAATAAACCAAAGCACAGGAAAGTTAAGTTTAGTTGGTCATGAAAAAACCTATGGAGAACATCCACGAAATTTTGCTATTTCACCAGATGGAGCGTTTTTATTAGTAGCAAATCAGTTTTCAGATAATTTAGTGATTTTTAAAAGAGATATGAAAACTGGAAAAATCAGGAAATTACCCAATAGTATATCCGTCGATAATCCATCAAGCATACAAATAGGAACTTATAAGAAGTAAAAAAAATTTAATCATAAAGATTCTCTTTCAATTAGGTTAAAAGGAACTTTTAAATGACATTTTTTTTTGTCTATAATAGTTTTTGCTGCGGTTTCGCCCATAACCTTAAAATCGGTAGATATAACGGTAATGCCCAAAAGTTCTTTTAGGGGTGTGTCATTATAAGATATAATTCCAATATCAGTTCCTAACAAATATTCGTTTTCTCTTACCTGCTTAACTAAATTTACTAAATCTGTTTCCCTTATGGTAATAAATAAATCTCCTTTTTTTAAAACCATATCATCATAAATTTTATCCAATATTTCAAAATCTAGATTGTGTTTAACACAAAACTTCCTGAATCCATGTAGAATTCTTTTTGGATATGGATAAATTGATTTTTCTGGAAAAGCCAAAATAATTTTTTCATACTTTTTTATACGGTTTAAACCTTGACTTAAAGCATCATAAATATCGTTTTCAAAATCTTGATGAATTTTTCCTAATGCTCCATCAAGGGTATTAGGTTTAACATTATCTAAAATAATAAGTTTATCTAACGGAATTTTTTTTAAAACACTTAATACTTTATCAGGGTAACTAATATGCTTTAAATCTTTAGTTTGAAAATGAGGCATAATAACATAATAATCATATGCCGATTTATTCTTTTCAAGAAGGTTTAAAAATAACGTCTCGTCGCAATGATAAACTTGTAAATCTATATGAGAATTGGGCCCTATACTACCTATAAAATGATTATAAATTATACTTTTATAGTTACTTAATTTATTGACTAAAAATAGAATATTTACTTTTGAGATTAATTTAGTTCTAGATATATAGTACCCTTTACCACGAATAGGAGTAATTATATTTCGTTCTTTTAAAATGCTATATGCTTTTTCAATGGTATCTCTTGATAGATAAAACTCCTCACTAAACATGTTAATGGAAGGTATTTTTTGATCCATGGTTAAATTACCTACGGATATATTATAGATTATTGAATCAATAATTTGTTGATACTTTGGAATCCTTGAATTTTCATCAATTTTAATGTATTTTAGTAAATCCATGTTGTTGCTCAAAATTTAATTCAGGAAAAATATAACATATTTATTTAAAAATAGAAATATAAAAATGTTAATTATACTGAATTCCTATCAATAAAATTAAAAGGTACTTTATATTTACCCTTTTCATTGTTGAGAATCATTCGTGATGTAGTTTCTCCCATTATTTTAAAATCTGTAGAGATTACAGTAATGCCAAGAAGGGCTTTTAAAGGTGTGTCATTATAGGAAATAATACCAATTTCAGTTCCTAAAACAAATTCCTTATCTCTAATCTGTTCAATCAAATAGACTAAATCATCTTCTTCAATAGTAATAAATAAATCACCTTTTAAAATAATCATATCATTATAAACTTTATCTAATATGTCAAAATCTAAATGATGCTCAACACAAAACTTCATAAAGCCGTGTTTAATTCGTTTAGGGTATGGGTAGATAGTTTTTCTTGGGTATATAAGAATTATTTTTTTGTATTTAGAAATCTTTTTTATGCCTTTTTTTAATGCATTATGTATGTCATATTCATAATCTTGGTAAACAGTAATAATATTGTCCTCTATAGGAGTTTTTTTATTATCCAAAATTACAAGTTTGTTTTTTGGAATTTTATTTAAAGCCTCAGTAACGGCAGGAGTTGTACTGGTATGCTGAAGGTCTTCGGTTTTAAAATGTGGCATAATAATATAATAATCATAGGCCTTTTTATGTTTGTTCAGTAAATTTAAAAACAACGATTCATCGCAATGATAAATATGAAGATCGGTGTAAGAATTTGGACCAATACTATTGATGAAGGAATAATAGACTTCCATTTTGTACCAACTCAATTTATTAATTAGGAATAAAATATTCACTTTTTTTATAAGTTGTGTTCTAGCAACATAATAGCCTTTTCCACGAATAGCAGTAATAATTTTTCTTTCTTTAAGGATACTGTATGCCTTTTCGACGGTATCTCTTGAAAGATAAAACTCTTCGCTAAATTTATTTATCGATGGTATTTTTTGATCAATTTTAAGGTTTCCTTCAGAAATGTTTTCAATTATAGAATCAACAATTTGTTGGTATTTCGGTACCCTGGAATTTTCATCTATTTTAACATATTTGTGTAATTCCATGATTTACCTTTTTTTAATTAGGTGTAAGCTCTATTAAATGTCAATTGGGGTAAAACTTAAGATTGAAGGTAACGAATATTTTAAAAATAAATTTAATGTCAATTAGCTTTATTTAATCCCTTTTCTTTTGCATAAAAAACTCTGCTTTTTCAACCATTTTCACGCTTCCACAGAAAATAGGAGCTCTTTCGTGTAATTCAGTTGGTTGGATATCCAGTATTCTTGTGTATCCATCGCTTGCCTTTCCTCCAGCTTGTTCAGTTAAAAAAGCTATTGGATTACATTCGTACAATAAGCGTAATTTACCTTTTGCGGCTTTAGAGTTTGTAGGGTAAATATAAATACCACCTTTTATCATGTTTCTATGGAAATCTGAAACCATAGACCCAATGTACCTATAAGCATAGGGTCTATCTTCCTTTTCTTCTTGGCAATATTTTATATAGTCTTTGACGCCTTGTGGAAAATGGGCGTAGTTTCCTTGATTTATTGAAAAAATAGAGCCGCTTTCAGGAAACTTCATGTTTGGGTGAGAGAGATAAAAACTTCCTATTGCAGGATTGAGAGTAAATCCGTTTACTCCATTGCCTGTTGTATAAACGAGCATGGTTGATGTTCCGTAAACAATATAACCAGCAGCCACTTGTTCGCTTCCTTTTTGTAAAAAGTCCTCTTTTTTAACAGGCATTCCTTGGGGCGTAGTTCTCCGGTAAATGGAGAAAATAGTACCAACTGACACATTCACATCTATATTTGAAGAGCCGTCTAAAGGGTCTATTAAAACAACATACTTATTATCATGGGCATTATATTTTCCTTCAACTGTGATAAAGTCATCCTCTTCTTCACTAGTAATACCACAAACTATTTCCCTTTTAATTAGAGCAGATTTGAAAACGTCGTTTGCATAAATATCTAATTTTTGCTGATCCTCACCTTGAATATTAGTTTCTCCTGCTGCTCCAACAATATCCACTAACCCTGCTTTATTTACCTCATGATTTACAATTTTCGCAGCTAACCGAATAGAGTTTATCAATTTGGAAAGCTCACCTGATGAATATTTAAAATCATGTTGATTGCTAATAATAAATTCTCCAAGGGTAATATAGTTTTTGTTCATGGGTAATTTTGGGCTTAGAATTTATTATTACAGATTTTTAAGTAGTTGCACAAAAATATAGTTAGTAGATAGGGATAGAATCCTGTACTGTCCTGTGATTATACAAGACAATATGTTAAAACTTTAAAATAAATTTTATATATTCTTTTATTTAATCCTTATTTTTTAAAAAGTTTAAAACAGCCAATTTAATTGCAAAATAAAAGATTTAAAGCAAAAATTTAGCTTTGCAGTATAGTACAGGATAGAAAAGTTTAGAAACTAATTTATTTTTGAATTAATCAATTTATATTTCAAAATAAAATATGGAAAACATAACCAAAAACTTTAAGTACGTAAATTACCTTTGGGACGATAAGAAAGTGGATAGTTTAGGGGACAATCAGGTAGATTTATTTTTATACCGATCTAACATCTTAGGAGCAGATTTAAGAATTACGAATTACGGCGGAGGTAATACAAGTTGCAAAACGATTGAAACAGACCCGTTAACAAATGAAGAAGTTGAGGTTATGTGGGTTAAAGGTTCAGGTGGTGATATCGGAACTTTAACAAGATCTGGAATTGCTGGTTTATATACCAAAAGATTACGAGATCTTAAAAATGTTTATCAAGGTTTGCACGATGAAGATCGTATGGTAGGTCTTTTTAATCATTGTATTTACGATTTAGATAGTAAAGCACCTTCAATTGATACGCCGCTACATGGTTTGTTGCCATTTGCACATATAGACCACTTGCATCCTGATGCATTAATAGCAGTAGCAGCTGCAAAGGATAGTGAAAAAGTAACTAAAGAAATTTGGGGCGATACTATGGGCTGGGTACCATGGCAACGTCCAGGATTCGATTTAGGATTGCAATTAGAGAAGTGTTTGAATGACAACCCTGGTATAAGAGGTATTGTTTTAGGAAGCCACGGTTTATTTACATGGGGTGATACTTCTTATGAATGTTATATGAATAGTTTAGAGGTTATTGAAATGGCTTCAGACTATATTGAGAAGAAAATTAAAAAACAAGGTTCTGTTTTCGGTGGGCAAAAAGTGGAGAGCTTACCAAAGGAAGAACGTTTAGAAAAGGCCGCACAATTAATGCCATTATTAAGAGGATTGTGTTCGTCTGAAAATAGAATGATTGGTCATTTTTCTGATACCGATGTGGTAATGGAATACATCAACAGCAACGATTTGGAAAGATTAGCGCCTATGGGAACGTCTTGTCCTGATCATTTCTTGAGAACAAAAATTCAACCTTTAGTTTTAGGCTTAGATAAAAATGAAAACCTTTCAGATTCTAATGCTATCTTAAAAAAGTTAAAACCTGCATTTGAAG
>NZ_JBATHX010000391.1:0-2476 GCF_049667265.1 Algibacter sp.
AAACTTTTCATTAAATTCACCTTCACCAGAACTATTAATAGAGGTGTTATTTGTTAAATCTCGGTTTATTGATTTTCGTTCGTCTGGGTAAGTTCGAAGCCCAAAACCAAATTGACTAAACAGATTGAATTTTTCGGTGCGTTTGTTTATACTAAATCCAAAACTATTGCTGTTTGGCACACCAAAATTTAAAGTAGCAGAACCGTTTATACCTCGTTTTTCAGATTTTTTAATTATAATATTGATAATTCCAGAAGTTCCTTCAGCATCGTATTTTGCAGATGGGTTGGTTATGACTTCTACTTGTTCAATCATATCGGCAGTTATGCTTCCTAAGGCATTCCCATCGGCACTAGCAAGAACAGAAGGTTTCCCGTTAATAAGTATTTGCACACCTTGGCTTCCTCTTAAACTTATGACGCCTTCAATACTTACATTTACAGACGGAATATTGTTTAATACCTCTAAGGAACTTGCGCCTGTAGAACTTAAATCTAAACCTACATTAAAAACGCGTTTATCAAGTTTAAATTCCGTTTGAGATTTTTCAGCACGAATAACAACTTCATCCAAAGCTTGATTGTCTTCCAACAAGGATATGGTATTTAAGTTAATCGTGTTTTTTATGATTTCAAAATCGGTTATTGTTTTCGTTTCAAAACCCATAAAACTTACTTCAAAATAGAAATTAGTTTCATTTGTTTTAAATGTAAATAAACCATCTGGAGATGTTATGGTTCCTGTGAAAGGTTTTTTTGAAACGTTATCAATTAAAGATATGGTGGCATATTCAATTGGAAGTTGGTTAATACTTTCAATAACTTTACCTGAAATAACAACCGGTGTGTTTTGAGCAGAAACTAAATGAAAACCTAAGCAAATAAGTATTATGATTACAACCTTTTTATGCATGATTTAATGGTTAACAAATTAGATTTTAATTTTGCTATAAACTTAAGGTAAAATAATACGAAAGTTTTAATTTTAAAATTAAAATTTCGTTAAAACTTGAATGGAAATTCTAAGCGAATAACTTGTGATTCGTAATAATAATTACTTTTTGTTTTTCGGTTTACTCGCTTTTGCTGAAGGATTAAATGCTAAACATAAATCTAACCAATACGATAAATCAACGTCATTATCAAAACCATCAGGTGTAACAAAAATATAGCCTTTCATTGGTCTTCCTGTAAAATCCATAGGTAAACATTCAGCCTTGTTGAGTTCTTTCTCATAGGCATTCAAACCAATTCTAGCCATAAGTAAACTATCGCCATAATTTTTATCTATATGAATGCCACACAGCATTTTATTATCGACTTTAAAACATAGGCCACCCATCATTTTTAGTTCGGAAAAAGCAGTTCGTTTTTCTTTTAATTGTTGACGAATTCTGTCGGCTAAATATTCATCGTAGGCCATGGTAATAAGTTTTTAATTTATCAATAGTGTTTCGAATTAAATTATATACAAAATGATTGGTTTTTGCATAATGAAACGAGATAAAGCAAACTACAATCATAAAAATAATAGCACCAAAAATGGCTGTTGAAGGCTCTAAAGATTTACTTAAAAAACGCTTTAATCCAAAACCAGTAAAACTGCCATAAAGTATAACAAAATGAATAACATAAATGGATAATGTTTTTTCACCAATTCGACCAATGATTGATTGTTTTAAAAAGTTCTCCAAACTATAAAATACGCCAAATAAAATAAGCACATTACCAAGTCGTGTAAAAAGATAATTGTAGTTGGCACTCATTTTTAATAATTCGATGTTTGTAAAACTATATAGGTTTAATAATAACCAAGAAGAAAAATATATAAGAAACCATCCAACTACAAAAAAAGTAATAACAGTTGCGATTTTGAAGCGGTCGCGATGCACATGCCTAAAAAATACCGTAGAAATAAAGGCGCCAAAGGCTGAGTAGCCAAACCATGGTAAAATGGTAAAAACGGAACCGTTGGTTGTGGTCATGTAATTTGCAATAAATTTCGGGATATTATCTAAGGTTATATTTCTATAGAGTGGTTCGGTTATAAAACATAAACACCCAATAGAGAACAGAACTATCGAATAAATGTAACTGTGATTTTTGAAAATACTGTGCAACCCAACTAAGAAAATTAAGGATAAGCCAATACATTGTAAAACATCAATCACTAATATGTAAGGATTGAAATAGCCATCCAACCAATGCACAATATTAACGCGCAAACTATACCCGATAATAAGTAACAAAAGGCCTCTAATTAACCCTTTTTTTAATCTAGGTTTATCATTTCCTTTGGCATAAGCACGAAGCAGTAAATAAGCAAAAACTAAGCCTGAAATAGTAAAAAATGTAGGTGCCGTAATCCCTCTAAAATAGTACCAAATATTATAAGCAGTATTTGTGTTATCTCTATAAGCAGGCGATAATAAAGTATCTATAAAATGCCCTTGAAGCATCATTAAAATAGCAAATGC
>NZ_JBATHX010000392.1:0-3488 GCF_049667265.1 Algibacter sp.
TTCATATCAGGGCTTGCCATCATAATGATTGCAAGTTCGCATAGCGCAGATAAAAAGGTATATGAAATTGCACGATTAAAAAATGAAGTTAAAGAAATGCGATCTGCATTTGTGGATGGGCGATCGAAGCTTATGAGGCTAAAAATGGAATCGCATGTAATTGCAGTAATGAAAGATAAAGGATTGGCGCCTTCAGTAATTCCGCCAAAAAAAATAAAGATTAAAAAACAAAATTGATAAAACAACCTTGGCAGTAAACGAAAAAAACATATTAAACCGTTTGTATTTTATAGCTGGATGTATGTTCATCTTCGGGCTTGCCGTGGTATTTAAATTGTTAAGTATTCAATTTCTTCAAGGCGATGTTTACAGAGCTAAAGCAACAGAGCGTGTTGTTAAAAATGTGGTAATTCCTGCCAATAGAGGTAATGTGTATTCCGTTAACGGTAATTTGTTAGCAACCTCAATTCCTAAGTATGACATCCGTTTGGATGCCTTAACGCCAAAAACAAAAACGTTTGAAAAATATGTGAAGCCACTTTGCGATTCACTTTCAAAATATTCTGGCAAATCTTCCAATAACCTAGAAAAGGATATTAGAAGAGCTCGTGCAAATAGAAATAGATACTTCTTATTAGCTAGAGATATTGGCTATTCTGATTATATCCGATTAAGAAATTTTCCATTATTAAATCTTGGCGCGTTTAAAGGCGGATTGATAGTTGAGCAAACTACAAAACGCGAGCATCCTATGGGTGGTATTGCGCAAAGAACTATTGGTTACGAGCGTATTGATGACCAAGGTAATGTGACAAGACCAGGGATTGATGGAGCCTTCGGAATCAAATATTTACGAGGTGTTGATGGGCAGCGTATGAAACAGCAAATCGGAAATGGGCAATGGAAGCCTTTAAGTGATGCTAATGAAATTGAGCCTAAAGATGGTTATGATGTGTACACGACCATTGATGTAAACATACAAGATATTGCCCATCATGCTTTATTAGCGCAACTGGAAAAATACAAAGCAGATCACGGTTGTGTTGTAGTTATGGAAACTAAAACTGGGGAAATTCGTGCTATTTCCAATTTAGGAAGAAATAGTAATGGCTATTATTATGAGCGTTTAAATTACGCAGTAGGCGAAAGTCATGAGTCTGGTTCTACGTTCAAACTTATGGCGCTTGCCGCAGCTTTCGAAGATAAAGTGGTTGATACAAGTGATGTAGTTGATACCGAAAAAGGAATTTTAAGTTTCTACGGGAAAAAAGTTCGAGATTCTAAACATGGTGGTTACGGTAAAATAACTGTTTCTAGAGCATTTGAGGTGTCTTCAAATACAGGAATTGTAAAAGTTATAGATCAAGCTTACAGAAAACAACCTGAGAAGTTTGTGGATAGGCTATATGAAATGAATTTGAAAAATGATTTGAATTTGCCAATCATTGGTGAACCAAAACCAATCATCCCAGATCCGAGAGTTAAAAATGGGCGTTGGAGCGGAATTGCCTTGCAATGGATGGCTTATGGATATGGCGTGTCATTTACACCGTTACAAACTTTAACCTTTTATAATGCTGTAGCGAATGATGGGGTTATGGTAAAACCAAGATTTTTAAGAGAGGTTAAGGAGTTTGGTAAGGTGATTGAGCCTTTTGAAAAGGAGGTTATTAATAAGCAAATTGCTTCAAAAGAAACCATTTCAAAATTACAAGCACTACTTAAAAATGTAGTTGAAAAGAAACATGGTACAGGTCATAGTTTGTATTCTGAAAACTTTTCTATGGCAGGAAAAACAGGTACGTGTCAAAAAGATTATAGAGATAAAGAAAAGCTTAATTATATCTCATCTTTTGCAGGATATTTTCCTGCTGAAAACCCAAAATACTCATGTATAGTTGTTATTCATGAGCCTGATAAAGGTGTTGGTTATTATGGGGCAGATGTTTCTGGACCCGTATTTAAAAGAATCGCTCAAAAAATTTACACAGACACGCCATTAATAGATGAAATAGAAACTCTTGAAATGCAAATTGGAGATGTTGAAAAGGAATATGAAATCTTCTATAAAACAGCTCAAACTTATAAAACAATTATGCCGAATTTAGTTGGTATGCCAGCTATGGATGCCTTGGTTTTGTTGGAAAATATGCAGGTTGAAGTGACTGTAAAATTAGACGGAACAGGCGTTGTTAAATCGCAGTCTATAAATAAAAATACCAAACTAAAAAATAACCAAACCGTAGTTTTAAAAGCATCATGATAGCGTTAAAAGACATATTGTATAAGGCTACTTTGAATGCCGTAGTTGGTAGTACGAGCATTAATGTTCTTGCGGTCAATTTTGATTCTCGAAAAATTGAAAAAGACCATATGTTTGTTGCTATTCGTGGTTTGGTTGCCGATGGACATGATTACATAGAAACCGCTATAAAAAACGGTGCTACAAGTGTAGTTTGCGAAATTTTACCAGAAAAACTGGTTGATGGTGTTTCTTATGTTGAGGTAGATAATACAAGTAAAGCATTAGCTATTATAGCTTCTAACTTTTATGGAAATCCATCAGAAAATTTAAGACTCGTTGGTGTTACTGGTACAAATGGTAAAACTACCGTAACAAGTTTGTTGTACCAGTTGTTTAAAAAAGCGGGGTATAAAGTTGGATTGTTATCTACTGTAAAAATCATGGTCGATGAGGTTGAATATAAAGCAACACATACCACACCAGATTCTTTAACAATAAACAGGTATTTAAACGAAATGAATGCTGAAGGTGTTGAGTTTTGTTTTATGGAAGTGAGTTCTCATGGAATTCATCAATTCAGAACGGAAGGTTTGCATTTTGAGGGTGGCATATTTACTAATCTTTCACACGATCATTTAGATTATCATAAAACGTTTGCAGAGTATAGAGATGTTAAAAAGAAGTTTTTTGATGAGCTGTCAAGTAAGGCTTTTGCGCTTGTAAATGTCGACGATAAAAATGGGTTGGTAATGCTGCAGAATACTCAGGCAAAAAAATATACTTATGCCTTAAAGCAATATGCAGATTATAAAACTCAAATTTTAGAAAATCAGTTTGGAGGTTTATTATTAAAGGTGAATGATAGCGAAGTTTGGACAAGACTTATCGGGAATTTCAATGCCTATAATATTTTAGCTATTTACGCTACTGCGGAATTATTAGGACTTGAAAAAGTAGAAATTTTAAGATTAATTAGCGATTTAGAAAGTGTAAGTGGGCGTTTTCAATATATCATTTCAGATGAAAAAATAACGGCCATTGTTGATTATGCACATACACCTGATGCATTGAAAAATGTGTTAGAAACAATTAATAGTATCCGAACTAAAAACGAAGAATTAATTACAGTTGTTGGTTGTGGTGGTGATAGAGATAAAACCAAACGTCCTAAAATGGGGCACATTGCTTCGGCTTTAAGTACTAAAGTGATTTTCACAAGTGATAATCCACGAAGTGAAAAACC
>NZ_JBATHX010000393.1:0-16207 GCF_049667265.1 Algibacter sp.
TAATGAAATACGCAAATAGGCATGGTCTCTGCCATGTGAATCTTGAAGTATGTTTTTGTTTTCGCTCATTTCTTCGTTATGTTTAAATGTTTAATTGTGGAACTGTGTAATCGGCTAAACGACTTAAAGACTCACCCTTAAACATTTTTAATCGTGCCTAGCACCTTTTAAAATTCTAAAAACATGTAATACTGATGGGAATATCGCCTCCATAGATTCTTTGGCGCCATTTGTAGAACCTGGTAACGCCAGCACCAAAGTATCTCCAATGGTCCCTGCTACACTCCTTGAAAGCATGGAGAAAGGCGTGCGTTCTTGTCCGTAACTTCTAATAGCTTCTTCAATTCCTGGAATGCGTCTATCTAATAATGGAATAAGTGCTTCAGGAGTTACATCGCGTCCTGAAAGTCCTGTTCCTCCAGTATAAATAACCATATCTATTCCTTGTTCTTGATATGATTTTACTTTTTTTTGAATCGCTTCAATTTCATCAGGAATAATTACATATTCCGAAATTTTCACGTCACAACTTTCTAGTTTACTAATAATAGCTTTTCCTGCCTTATCTTCTTTTTGTCCTGCCGAAATAGTATCAGAACAAACCACAACAGCAGCTTTTAAATCCTTCCTAAATTTATCTCTAAAATCTGATTTTCCACCTTTTTTCTCGAGCAACTTTATGGCATGAATTTCTATGCCTTTATCAATCGGTTTTAGCATATCGTACATATTCAAGGCGACAACGCTTGCGCCATGCATGGCTTCAACTTCAACACCAGTTTTGTAAATTGTTTTTACGGTAAACAAAACGGTTATTTCAAGTCCATCAATTTTGTATTCCACGCTAGTAAACTCAATAGGCAAGGGGTGGCAGTCTGGTAAAATATCTGGCGTGCGTTTTACACCGAGTAAGCCGGCAGCTTTGCTCATGGCAAACACATTACCTTTTGGAACAGTATCGTTCTCAATGGCAATAATGGTTTCTGATTTGCTAACTTTTACAATAGCTTGTGCTACTGCGGTTCTTAGTGTTGTTACTTTATGTGTTATATCGACCATTCGTGTTTGGTGTTTAGTTGTTTGTAGTTTAGTTGTTTTCGACTTAACGAAAAATTGCTAAACAAAATTCCATTTAAGAATTAACTTTCCATTGATGTGATTCATCTTCAAAAATTTCTTTACCAAATACGGGTACATCGGCCTTAATCGCTTCAACAATAAATTCTAAAGCTTTAAAAACCACTTTTCGTCTTGGTGAGGACACGAAAACAAATAAGCAAATTTCTCCAGCTTTTACAGTTCCTAGACTGTGGTAAATATGCATACATGTTAAATCGAATTTATCGAAAGCAGATTCTCGAATCTCATGAAATTTTTGATTTGCCATGTCTTCATAAGCGGTATATTCAATAGCTGAAACTATTTTTCCATCTATCTTATCAGCCCTTACTTGTCCTAGAAAAATGTTATGCGCTCCAATACTGGTTTTTGTTTGATGTTTATAAATGGAGTTGCCTATAAATTCTGATGTTATGGCCCCTTCTTTAAATACGCTTTTTGGTTTTTTATCTTTCATTTGATAATACTTTTGTGAAATTATTTAATTCTAATGCGCCTTCTTTCAAACTAAAACAGTTTTTAATTTTTGCATTTTGCAATATTAAAACCGCTTTTTTACTTCTAATCCCTGATTGACAAAAAAGGACTTTCTTTTTATCTGAATCAATTTTGTGTAAATTATCTTTTAGGTGATTTAACGGAATGTTTGTTGCGTTTATATTTTCAACTTTTGGTAATTCATGTGATTCTCTAACATCAATAAACTGAATATTTTCTTTTGAAATAATATCATTTATTGAAACTTCAATTACATGAACTTCACAATTAATATTGATCACTTTATTTTCAAAATGATCCTTTTCTTCTAAAACAGATAGAAAACTAGCTTCATTGCGCTTTATTTTTAAAGTTGAAGTCTGAGTGGTTAATGCATTGTAGCAGAGTAATTTTCCTGATAGCACATGACCAATTCCTAAAACGATTTTTAAAACTTCGTTGGCTTGCATGCTTCCTATAATTCCTGGTAAAACTCCTAAAACACCAATTTCCGAACAATTAGGAATAGTATCTTTTTTTGGAGGTGATGGAAACAAACAGCGATAGCTCGGTCCGTTGTTAAAATTGAAAACCGAAACCTGACCTTCGAACTTATAAATGGCTCCAAAAACTAAAGGTTTGTTTGTGATTATACTGGCATCGTTAACTAAATAACGTGTTTCAAAATTATCAGAACCATCAACTATAATATCATATTGATTAAATAGGTTAATAGCATTTTGATGCGTTAATTGTTCTGGGTAAGCTATTATTGAAATGGCATCGTTTAAATCCTCTAATTTGGCTTTAGCTGCGTCAGCTTTATTTTGTCCTAAAGAAGCACTTCCATAAAGCACTTGACGCTGTAAGTTGGATAATTCGACCACATCAAAATCAATAACACCAATAGTTCCAATGCCAGCAGCAGTAAGGTATTGCAAAACAGGACAGCCTAAACCGCCAGCGCCAATAACCAATACTTTAGCGTTAGAAATCTTGTCTTGGCCTTCTTGACCAATTTCTGATAAAATGATATGTCTGTTGTACCTGCTCATAATAAATTATCCGCCTGCAAAAGGTGGCAATAAGGCTATTTCAGCTCCAGTTAATTCCGTTTCCATTGAAACTAATTCTTGATTTTGTGCCACTTGAAAATCTTTATTTTTCAGTTTACTATATTTCTTGTTAAGTGTGTCTATTAATTCTGAAACTAGACTACCAGAAAACTCTAAAGATTCTTCTTCAGTCTTTGTAACTTCAGCTATTTGCCCAAAATATTTAATGTTTATGCGCATCTTCTACGGCTTTTAATTCGGTTTGAGTATTCACATTCATAGTTGAAAACTCAAGTGCTTTATCTAATTTGATATTTTTCGATTTGCAACTTTTAATAGCAATCCGTAATCGTCTTTCATCTTTTTTCAAAAAGGTATTAAATGTAGTGGCAACTTCTTTTTTATACATGGCTATTAAGGGCATACTTTTACCTTTACTTTCAACTTGAATTATCTGTGAAGTATCATCAATATTATCAATTAATAACTGAAGTACATCAGAAGTAATCAACGGAATATCACAACTCAATATTAAGTTGTAATCTGTTAAGGAGGCGTTTAACCCAGAACAAATTCCTGCTACAGGACCCGCATTTTTAGTGATGTCATTTATACGTTTAAATCCAAAAACATCATAATCAGTATTATCGGAAACGATAATGATTTCAGAAACTAAAGGTTGTAAAGCATCCATACTATATTGTACAAATGTTTTGTTTTTCAACAGTAAAAAACCTTTATCAGTTCCCATGCGCGAGCTTTTTCCGCCTGCTAAAATAATTCCTGTTATGTTTTTTTTATCTACCATTTATGTGAAAAACAATTTGCCACAGGCAATAATTAATACAAAAGCTAAAATATATCTTAAACGGTTGTTATTGATGACTTTACTGCCGTAATAACCACCTAAAACTCCACCTATTAATGCAATTGCAACTAGTAGGAATGATTCTTTTTCTAACCTAACTCCAACACTAAATTGGCCAATTAATGCTGAAGCAGAATTAACCCAAATAAACAGGGCAGAAACTGCAGCAGCTTCTTTCATTTTCCCCCAATGCAATAATAGAATTAAACGTGTTAAAATAATACCACCACCAATTCCAATTAGACCCGAAAAGAATCCAATAACTCCGCCAATAATTAAACCTTGCCAAATTTTGACTTGTTTAATATGATCGCTTTCTTTTCCAAAGACATTTAGCATTTTTAGAATTGCAAACACTAATAAGACCGCTAATATTTTTTTGTAAAGTGATGCATCAATATCAAACCTTCCACCTAATAAAGAGAAGGGAATTGAGGTTATTGCAAACGTTAGAAACAGTTTTTTATTAAAAAAACCTGCCTTATAATAGTAGTAAAATGAAATTCCTGCAACAAAGATATTAAGTAATAGGGCAGTAGGTTTCATACTTTCGGGAGCAAAAGAAAATAAGGCCATTAATGCCAAATAGCCACTAGCACCGCCATGTCCTACGCTAGAGTATAGAAAGGATACTATAGGAAGAATAGCTAGAAAAAGATATATATTTTCGGTTTTAAGCATTTAGATTCGTTCAAATTTTTCAAGTTGTTTATCAAGAAACTCCCAACAGTTTTTATTAATTTCATCGAAAGCTTTGATTAAAGATTTCCCATATTCTGTAAGTTCAGCACCACCGCCACCTTTACCACCAATGCTGTTTATGGTTACTGGTTTTTTAGCAGATTTGTTTACAGAGTCCAATAATTGCCATGCTTTTTTATAGGATATATTTAAAGATTTCGCTGCTTTTGATAACGATCCAGTATCTTGAATAGCTTTTAATAAACGAACACGACCTTCGCCTAGAAGGACGTTGTTTTCAGATTCAATCCAGATTCTACTTTTTATTTTATATCCCATAATAATGTGTTAAACAGGTAATTGTATAACTTCAATAGTATCTCCTTTTTTAATTATAGTAATAGTTTCTGGCGCATAAACCAACGCGTTTGATAAAGCAAAGGTTTGTAACATCGATGAGTTTTGCCCTTCCAGAATTTCAACTTCACCATCCTTTAAAATAGCTTTTAAAAACTGAGGCCTATCACCTTTCTTTTCAAAATTTGAACTTGATTTAGCCTCGACTCTTGGCAATTCCAAGTCATTTCGATTCATCATTTTCTGCAATGTGATATAAACGTAAACATAAAAGCAAGATAGAGCAGCAGCAGGGTTTCCGGGTAAAGCAAAAATTTGTGTGTCCTTCTTTTTTCCATAGAATAAGGGCTTTCCAGGTTTCTGTTTTACTTTATAAAATTGTTCTTCAACGTCTAATTCATTTAATGCTTTTCCAACAAAATCATAATCACCCACCGAAATTCCTCCTGTAATAATGACTAAATCATTATTATCGATAACTGTTTTTAGAGTTGAAACTGTTTTAGCATAATCATCTTGAACTTTGTGAAGCGTCACATCGTAATATTTTAAATTGTAAAGCGCGCTCAAAAGCATTTTGGAATTACTTTCATAAATTTTTCCATGGGTTAATTTTTGTCCGGCTTCAATCAACTCATTGCCCGTAGTTACTAAGGCTATATTTGGTTTTCCAAATACAGAAACATTTGTTATGCCTAAAGAAATTAAATACCCAATGGCTGCAGGCGTTAGTTTGGTTCCCTTTTTTAAAGCGATATCTCCAGTTTTAACCTGTTCTCCCAAAGGGCGAATATTCTGTTCTAAGGCAATTTGGTGTTCTATTGTAATTTGATTTCCGTTTGGTATCACCCTTTCCTGCATCATCACAGCATTCGCAGAATCAGGAACAGCAGCGCCAGTAAAAATTCTAACCGCTTCACCTTTTTTTAAATCAAGTTGATGGCCGTCCCCAGCTTTTACTTCTCCTATTAATTTATATGATAAGGCGTCATGCATATTTAAAGCATAGCCATCCATTGCAGATTGCCTAAAAGGAGGCATGTTAATAGGTGAGTAGATGTTCTCAAAAAGTATATAACCACCAGCTTTTTCAACCTTTTTAATAGTTTTTTTTAGTAATGGCTTACCGTTTTCTTTAACTAGATAAATGGCATCGGATATTGAAATCATAATTACTTTCGTTATGTCTTAGCAAATATAACGAATCTATTTAATTTGAAGGCACATAAAGTATGTTCTTTAATTAATACAAATCAATTAAAAAAATAGTGCCATAATTTAGATTACTTAATAACTTGTACTGTTTTATTGAAATACCCATAAAAATATAAACTAAGTATGTTTATTAAGTATTAATACTTATTTTTGAATAAATATTAAAAATAATGTTAGTTTCTAGTTCAAACAATCCATTCGAAATTAAAACATCTTTAGATGGTACTTGTGGTGTTTGTAAAAGTCATAATTGCTTGATTCATAATTTTTACGATGTCCTGTTTAATTCGAAAGTAGTGCGTAATAATCCTGTGCTTAAATGTCAAAAAGGGCAACAATTTATTATTGAAGTTGCTCCGGTAAATGGGCTTTATTTTATAAAATCAGGTACGGTAAAAGTATTTAGAACAGGTATTAATGGTCGCGAACAAATTGTGCGTTTTGCTAAACCTTGTGAAATAGTTGGGCATCGTGGTTTTGGTACTCAGGAATATTATTCAATAGGTGCTATAGCATTGCAAGACACAGAGTTGTATTATTTTTCTAAAGAATATTTACAAGAAGCATTGCTTAAAAACCCAAAGTTCGCATACGAAATGATGTTGTTTTATGCTAATGAACTTAACAGAAGTGAAAACAAGGTTAAATCAATTTCTCAAATGACGGTTCGCGAGCGTGTTATTGATACTATATTATACATTCATAGAAAATTTGGAGACCTTCGCGGATATATAAATTTGCCTTTAAGTAGAAAAGAATATGCCGATTATGCTGGTACAACAGAAGAGCAAGTTATTCGTGTTTTTTCTACTCTAAAAAAAGAAGGTCTTATTTCTACCAAAGGAAAAAAGATTAGTATTTCTAATATTACGGATCTTAAAAATGAAATTAGTGAGCATAATTTTTATTTAGATTTATAATATTCCATTAAAATCCTCCATATTTTTTATTATTTTTCATTAATACGTATGCTTACGTATTAATATTTTAATATGTAATGACCATACAATTAGTGACTTAGGATTAAAACCTGTTATTAAGCAGGTTTATTTATGATTTAAAAAGAGGTTTTTTTATGCAGATTAACATAAAATTGAATTATGTCTACTTATATATTTGCATTAAAATAAGTATTAATACTTAGATTAATTAAAACAAAAATATATAATATGAAATCTCTACTTAAAAAAACAACTTGGATTATTCCCATAGCTGCTTTATTAATAGCATGTGGTGGAAAAGAAAAGAAAAACCCTATAGCAGATAACTCTGCTACTGAAACTTCGAAAACCAAAACATTAGCTATAGAAAAACCACAATTAACCTTTGGTTTTATAAAATTAACGGATATGGCTCCATTAGCCATTGCTAAAGAAAAAGGATTTTTTGAAGATGAAGGGTTATTTGTATCGGTAGAAGCACAATCAAACTGGAAAAATGTTTTAGATCGTGTTATTGATGGTCAATTAGATGGTTCTCACATGTTAGCGGGTCAACCAATTGCTGCAGGAGCAGGTTTTGGTCGTCAAGCAAAATTAGTAACAGCGTTTTCAATGGATTTAAATGGTAACGGCATTACAGTATCAAACGATGTTTGGTCTAAAATGAAACCAAATGTACCAACAGGTCCTGATGGAAAACCAGTTCACCCTATTAAGGCCGATGCTTTAAAACCAGTAATAGATGAGTACAAAACAAATGGTAATGCCTTTAAAATGGGAATGGTATTTCCTGTTTCTACACACAACTACGAAATTAGATATTGGCTAGCTGCAGCTGGAATCCACCCAGGAATGTATACTGCAGATAATGTACAAGGGCAAATTGATGCTGAAGTTTTATTATCAGTAACACCTCCGCCACAAATGCCTGCAACGCTTGAAGCTGGAACTATATATGGATACTGTGTAGGTGAGCCATGGAACCAACAAGCAGTTTTTAAAGGTATAGGTGTACCTGTAGTAACAAATTATGACATCTGGAAAAACAACCCAGAAAAAGTATTTGTAATGACGGAGAAATTTGTTGAAGACAATCCAAATACTGCTATTGCTGTAACTAAAGCATTAATTAGAGCAGGAAAATGGTTAGATGAACCAAGTAATAGAGCAGAAGCTGTAAAAATATTATCCATGTCCCAATATGTTGGTGCTCCAGAAGAAGTATTGGCAAACTCTATGACAGGTACTTTTGAGTTTGAAAAAGGTGATAAACGTGAGATGCCAGATTTTAATGTTTTCTATAAGTACAATGCAACATATCCGTTTTATTCTGATGGTATTTGGTTTTTAACACAAATGAGAAGATGGGGACAAATTCCTGAAGCTAAACCAGCAGATTGGTATGCAAGTACAATTAAAGATATTTACAGACCAGATATCTGGACAAAAGCTGCTAAACTTTTAGTTGAAGAAGGAAACATTCCAGCAGGCGATATTCCAACTACAGATGGTTTTAAATCTGTAACAGCAGACTTTATAGACGGAACACCTTATGATGGTAAAGATCCAATTGCTTACATCAATAGTTTTAAAATTGGTAATAAAGATAAAGCTGTACAGTAATATACAGAATCAAATTTAAGTTTTTATCATTCTGAACTTGTTTTAAAAGCTTGTGAAAAAGTAAGAATGGAACAAGTTTGGTCTGATAAATAGAAAAAAAACAAAATATTAAGTAACTCATGAAGCAAAGTATAACATTAGGAAAAGTAACCAAATTTATGGGACTCGGTTTTTTAAGCACTTTAAAAGACCTATTTACAGGGAAGCTAGATAAAGAAGGATTTAAAACCTTTTTACGTAAAACAGTTGTGCCAATTGCTTCTATTCTGATATTTATTGGCTTGTGGCATATGGGAGCAAAGGCTTTGTATAACATTGAAGCCGACCATAAAATAGAAAAAGCACTAACAGACCAAGGACAAGAAGCTGCTGATGCTGTACGTACATGTATAGCCTCGGGAGAATCCAGTTGTCAACCAAACACGTTGCCATCGCCTAGTCAGGTTTGGGATTCGTATAAATCTTTATTACGCGATCATAATATAATTGCTGCAGATAAAGCTGAATTTATAGAAAAAACAGCAGCTTTAAACGAAACACGTACTGCCCAAGGATTAGATGCTATCACCTATACAGGAAGACCATCGTTCGTAGATCAAATTTTTAGAAGTTTAAAAACCGTATTTGCTGGATTTATATTAGCATTATTTATTGCTGTACCATTAGGAATTTTTATTGGATTAAGTCCTACTTTAAAAAGTGCGTTTAACTGGTTCATTCAAATTTTTAAACCTGTATCGCCAGTAGTTTGGTACTTATTAGTTTTTATGATTGTAAAGACATTATTGATAGGTTCGAATGAGGATAGCTCATTTACCATTTCGTTTATAAGTGTTGGCTTATGTTCTATGTGGGCTACTTTGGTTAATACAGCAATGGGCGTAGCAAGTGTAGATAAAGATTACATAAATGTTGCCAAAGTTTTGAAGCTTGGAAATTTTCAAAAGATTTTTAAAGTGGTTTTACCATCGTCTTTACCATTGATTTTTACGGGTTTAAAAATTACATTATCAGTAGCGTGGATGGTATTAATTGCTATTGAGTTATTGGCCCAAAGCCCTGGTTTAGGATTATTTGTTTGGGAGGAATTCCAAAATGGTGCTAACGACTCGAATGCTAAAATTATAGTAGCCATGTTTGTTATTGGTATTATAGGTTTCTTATTAGACCGATTGATGCTAACCATACAAAACTGGGTGAGTTTTGATAAAACAGACGCAATATAAATGGAATTAAGGATTTGCGTTAGGGATTGAACGGCATGTTTGAGCTCCCCGAAGCATGAGGGAGCGAGTAGTGAAAGCCCGACCCTTGTGGTAACGCCCAAAAAAGATAAAAAAATGGCATACTTAGAATTAAAAAATATTTATAAAACTTACGGACAGGGTGAGAACGAAACCGAAGTGCTTTCGAACATTAATTTAACAATTGAAGAAGGTGAGTTTGTAGCTATTGTTGGGTTTACTGGTAGTGGAAAAACGACTTTGGTAAATTTAATAAATGGCCTGATTGAACCTACTAAAGGAGAGGTTTTGTTTAAAGGTGAGCCTGTTCAAGGAACAAGTCATGAACGTGGCGTTATTTTTCAAAACTATTCTTTACTACCATGGTTAACTGTAGGTCAGAATGTGTTTATGGCGGTTAAAGAAGCTTTTCCAAAAAAGAAAAAGCAAGAGTTAAACGAGATTGTAGCCAATTATGTGGAGATGGTAAGTTTAACACCAGCAATAAATAAACGACCTAAAGAATTATCTGGAGGAATGCGCCAGCGTGTTGCGGTTGCAAGAGCTTTAGCCATGAAACCAGAGATGATTATTATGGACGAGCCATTAGGTGCTTTAGACGCCTTAACACGTGGGAATTTACAAGATGAAATTTTAAACATTTGGGGGAAAGATAAGCGTACTGCTTTGTTGATTACTAATGATGTGGATGAGGGCATTTATATGGCAGACCGTATTATACCCTTACGTCCGGGGCCAAATGCAACTTTAGGACCTGAGTTTAAAATTGATTTAGAACGCCCGCGTGATAAAACCGAAATGAATGATAATGCCAGTTTTAAGGAAACTAGAAATGCCATTATTGAGTATTTAATGGAAATAGGAAATGAGAGAAAATCTGAATTTGTAGAAGAATTTGAGCTTCCAGATTTAACTCCGAAAGATTTTGTGAACCAGTTTAAATTTGGAATGTAATATGAGCATTATAACAGAAAATACCACAGCAAGTGGTCGTACTGAAAACGGTCTTTTTAATTCTAACGATGTGATGTTGGATTTGAAAAATTTGAAAAAAGTATATCCAACTCCAAAAGGTGATTATGTGGTTTTAGAGGATTTAAATCTTCAGATACGAAAAGAAGAATTTGTCACTATTATTGGTCATTCTGGTTGTGGTAAAACAACCATGCTTTCTATGATTGCTGGATTAAATCCTATTTCTGGTGGAAACATATCGGTTTTAGGGAAATATATTAAAGGGCCTGGACCAGATAGAGGTGTTATTTTTCAGTCGCCTAGTTTAATGCCTTGGATGACCACTTTACAAAATGTTATGTTAGGAGTAAACCAAGTGTTTCCCGATGCTTCGAAAGCCCAACGTAACGATATTGCTAAGTATTATTTACAAAAGGTAGGTATGGAAGATTCGTTTCATAAACGCGCTTCAGAATTATCTCAAGGTATGCAACAACGTGTAGGTATTGCAAGAGCGTTTGCTATAAAACCTAAAGTATTGTTGCTTGATGAGCCTTTTGGGATGTTAGATTCTTTAACAAGAGGGGAGCTTCAAGATATACTTATCGAAATTTGGAATAAGGAAAAAATCACAGCTGTTATGATAACACACGATGTTGATGAGGCTATCTTTTTAGCAGATCGCGTGGTGATGATGACTAGCGGGCCAAAAGCTAAAATTGGTGATATTTTAAATATTGATTTTGAAAGACCAAGAACTCGTAAATCAGTTTTAGAACACAACGATTACTACAAATACAGAAAACATTTAATTGACTTTTTAGAACATTAAACAGAAAAAATAAGGTGTTATTTTCAAATTATGAATCATGATTTTTTCATAATTACAGGATAACTATAATTATAATTTAACAAAAACTCAAATAATTAAAAATTAAAAACAAGTAAAAATGAAAAAACAATATGTATTAATAGGCTTACTGGCATTGATGGTTCAATTTGCTCAAGCACAATTTACCCTTGATGGAGAATTTAGACCAAGAACAGAATACCGTAACGGATTTGGAAGTATTATTCCAGAAGCCGCAGATCCAGGTTTTGGTGTTTCAACCAGAATGCGATTAAATGCTGGATATAATACCGAGGCTTATAAGTTTTACTTAAGCTTTCAAGATATTATGGTTTGGGGAGAAAACAGACAACTTTTGCCTTATGATCAAAACAACTCTTTTGCTGTATTTCAAGCTTGGGCAGAGATAGCTTTAGGAGAAGGGTTTTCTACAAAATTAGGACGTCAAGTTATTTCTTATGACGACCAAAGAATTTTTGGAGGTCTTGATTGGGCACAACAAGGACGTAACCATGATGCTGCTTTGTTAAAGTATAAAAAAGGAAAATTTATGGCCGATGTAGGTTTGGCGTTTAGTCAAGATTATTCAAATCCAACAGGATTTCAATCGACTTCAACAGTATACAGTACAACAGGGTTTTTCACCTATAAAACCATGCAATATGTATACTTAAAACAAGCTTGGGAGAACTTTTCTGGTAGCTTATTAGTATTAAATAATGGTTTCCAGAAATATGATACAAATAGTAATCCAGATGGTGTAAACAGTATTCAAACTATTGGTACACATTTAGATTATACAAAAGGAAAATTTGGTGCCGCAGCTAATGCATTTTTACAAATGGGTGATACTGTAGATGGTGCTTATTTATTAGGTTTAGACTTTACTTATAAAACATCTGACAAAGTAACTCTTGGCGCTGGTTTAGAAATTATAAGCGGAAATGATACTGCTACAACCGATAGCGAAGCATTTTTCCCATTATATGGTACAAACCATAAGTTCAACGGGTTTATGGATTATTTCTATGTTGGAAATCATGCAAATTCTATTGGTTTAGTTGATATTCATGTAAGTGCAAACTTTAAATTGAGCGAAACATCTAGCCTGATGGTAAAAGCTTTAAACTTTAGTGGCGAGCAAGAATTACCAAGCGGAGAAAAATCATTAGGAACAGAAATTGATTTAGTTTATAAGAAGAACTTCAAAGGCTATGCTTTAGTTTTAGGATACTCACAAATGTTTGCTAGTGATGGTATGTATGAGCTTAAGGGTGTTGCTGAAAGTGCTGCTGCAGATTCACAAAACTGGGCATGGGCGATGTTAGTGATTAAACCTAAATTTTTAAATTAACAGGGTACTTAATTTTTTCAATTTATACTGAATCCCGCCAAAGCGGGATTCTTTTTTTTATTTAGATATCAATTCAAAATTCAATTGATGGTATTTGGATTCTCAAATTCCAAATACATTTCTTACATTTAAGCATTAAACAAATTACATGCTTAAAAAAGTTTTCGCTAGTGCCGTATTCGGTGTAGAAGCTTCAACCATAACTGTTGAGGTTAATGTAGATAAAGGCGTTGGTTATCATTTAGTTGGATTGCCAGATAATGCTATAAAAGAAAGTAATTTTCGAATTGCAGCTGCTCTTCAAAATAACGGTTATAAAATCCCAGGTAAAAAGATTATCATAAACATGTCGCCTGCCGATTTACGAAAGGAGGGAAGCGCCTACGATTTAACTTTAGCAATAGGAATTCTAGCTTCAACAGACCAAATTAAAGCCGACGATTTAGATAAATACTTAATTATGGGTGAATTGTCTTTAGATGGTAGTTTGCAACCCATAAAAGGTGCTTTGCCCATTGCTGTAAAAGCAAGGGAAGAAGGTTTTAAAGGATTTATTCTCCCTATTCAAAATGCGAAAGAGGCAGCTATTGTAGATGATTTGGAAGTTTATGGTATTGAAAATATTGAGCAAGTCATCAATTATTTTGATAAAGGTGAGCCCTTAGAACAAACCATCATAAATACAAGAGAAGAATTCGAAAAAAACCTAGATTTCCCTGAGTTTGATTTTTCAGATGTAAAAGGACAAGAAGGTATAAAACGCTGTATGGAAATTGCCGCAGCCGGTGGCCATAATATTATTTTAATAGGACCTCCAGGTGCTGGAAAAACCATGTTAGCAAAACGATTGCCTAGTATTCTTCCACCTATGACGCTTCACGAAGCTTTGGAAACTACTAAAATTCATTCGGTTGTTGGTCGTGTAAAAGACACAGGATTGATGTCGCAACGTCCGTTTAGAAGTCCACATCACACCATTTCAAATGTGGCCTTAGTTGGCGGAGGAAGTTATCCTCAACCAGGAGAAATTTCAATGTCGCATAATGGGGTGTTATTTTTAGATGAATTACCAGAATTTAAGCGAGAGGTTTTGGAAGTGATGCGACAACCTTTGGAGGATAGAGAAGTGACTATTTCACGTGCAAAATTCACGGTAACTTATCCATCATCGTTTATGTTGGTGGCAAGTATGAATCCGAGTCCTAGTGGTTATTTTAACGATCCAGATTCGCCTGTAACCTCAAGTCCGGCGGAAATGCAACGGTATTTAAGCAAAGTTTCTGGCCCGTTACTAGATAGAATTGATATTCATATTGAAGTAACACCTGTGCCTTTTGAAAAATTGAGCGATGAGAGAAAAGGGGAGACTTCAGTTGAAATAAGAAAACGTGTAACCAAAGCAAGGGAAATTCAAACCAAACGTTTTGAAGATTCTGATAAAGTGCATTATAACGCCCAAATGCATGTTAAGCAAATTAGAAAGTATTGTGTTTTAGATGAAGGCTCAAAACAGCTTTTAAAAACTGCTATGGAACGGTTGAATTTATCGGCTCGTGCTTACGACAGAATCCTGAAAGTTTCTAGAACTATCGCTGACTTAGAAGGTGTTTCTGATGTTAATGGTTCGCATATTAGTGAGGCTATTCAGTACCGTAGTTTGGATAGAGAAGGCTGGTTGGGGTAGAATTCCTGCGAAGGCAGGAATCTTATTGATATAAGTTAGAAAAACCAATTTTTGACAACACGAAATAGATGTTCACGGTAGTGGAGAGTGTAGAAAAAAATAAGAATTTATGAATAACTATTTGAAATACACACTATATGTTTTGCCATTAGTTTTGTTTGTTTCAATGATATTACATGACGTGTTTTTCAATAAAAAAAAAGAACTTTTAATTGATGATTTTATTGATATTGAAGTGGTTAGAGCGAGAAAATATAAAAACATTATAATCTTAAAAGATACCATAGCAATTTTTCAAAAAACTAAAAGAGTATTTCCCAAGAAAAGTAAGCATTTTTACAAAAATTACTATCAATTCATAGAATCCGTAGAGACGCCCTATCATCTGTTCAAGGATAGTGGAAGCAATATAATGGTCATTATAAAAAATAAAGATTCTTTATTTTACAAACTTCACCCTTTATAATTTATAAACAAAAATTCACAAGCCCAATTTCTATCTAGGATTTTATTCCTATTTCATAGAAAAAGATTGCCCTGTACTTTGTAAAGCAGCAAACCAAAATCCACCTTCCATATCAATTTTTTTACGTTTTTTAGTAACATCAGTAATTGGCAAGTAGACAAATCTATTATTCACGCTAGCGACTACAAAATTAGTTTTTCCTGCCATAGCACCATGAACCGCATGATAAGCTAAGTGATTACAATAAAGACTGTCGTTGGCATTTGCAGGAGCACTTCGGATGATATAACTAGGATCAATATATTTTATAGTTGTTCTCATGTTTATAGCATCAAAATAGGCTTTAATTTTTTGTTGAAGTAGTACCCCAATATCTTGGTGCTGAACATTACCTGAAGCATCTGTTTTCTCATCGCTATTTTTAAATAGATGTTGACCAGCACCTTCTGCTACAACAATTACGGCATGTTTTTTTAATTGCAATCTCTTTTTTAAATTTTCAAGAAATCCGTTCTCGCCCTCCAATTCAAAATCCATTTCTGGTACAAGAACAAAGTTTACGACTGGCATTGAAAGTGCTGTTGAGGCCGCAATAAAACCGCTATCTCGTCCCATTAATTTAACTATAGCCATGCCATTGTACGCACCATCAGCTTCGTTATGCGCATCCCTAACAATTGGGCAAGCCACATCGAATGATGTTTCAAACCCAAAGGATTTATCAATAATATCAATATCATTATCTATAGTCTTTGGAATTCCAACAACAGCTATTTTTAAACCTCTATTTATGATTTCAGTTCCGATGGCGTTTGCGCCTTTTAAAGTGCCGTCGCCACCAATGGTAAATAGCATATCGATTTTATTATTTACGAGTGTGTCTACCATAACAGATACATCCTGTCCGCCTCTTGAAGAGCCTAAAATGGTACCGCCAAATTCATGGATATTTTTTACTGTTTCTGTTGTGAGTTCAATAAAATCGTGACCAACTTCAGGGTTTAATCCCTCATAACCGTATGGAATACCGATAACACGTTTTACACCATAATAATAATGCAACGCCATAACCAAACTACGAATCACGTTATTAATGCCAGGGCAAAGTCCGCCACAGGTTACAATAGCAGCTGTTGTATTTTTGCCTTCAAAAAAGACTTTTTCACGAGGTCCAGAACATTCATAAGAATCGGGAATCATGTCATTTTTTATGGAAGCATCCAGATTTTTTAATTGTACATCGGCTATAACCCGATCACTATCTTCAACAAAATTAAAAATGTTATCGCCTATAATTTTACTTAAATTTATTGGAGATT
>NZ_JBATHX010000394.1:0-1969 GCF_049667265.1 Algibacter sp.
GTATTAATGTACAAAAACTATACAAATTCAAAAGCTAGAAGTATAATTTAAAATCAGAATTATGTATACAAAAAAAAACAAGACGATGAAGCGATAAGAAAATGTGCGTTGTAAATTTTTAGCGGACAAGTGAGCTGACGCGTAGGCATTTTTATTTGTCCTCCTTTTCCGGAACTGGGTCATATCCGGAGCCGCCCCAAGGCGATGGAGCGTTAAGAAAATGTACGGTGTACATTTTTAGTGAAAAGGCGAGCTGGCGCGTTGGCATTTTTAGTTGTCATCCTTATCTGGAACGGGGTCGTATCCTGAGCCGCCCCATGGGTGGCATTTCAGTATTCTTTTAATAGCCAGCCAACCACCTTTAAATAATCCATGTTTTTGTAAAGCTTCTTTACTGTAATGTGAACAGGTTGGATGGAATCTACAAGTAGCAGGAGTTAGTGGCGATATAAATGTTTGATACACTTTTATCAAAAACAAAAAAGGTCCTATGAGTAGTTTTTTCATTTGTTAAGTTGTATGACGTTTAGTTGTTAAGTCGGAGTTGGTCTTACAGCTTTACAACTAACGACTCAGCGACAATTAACCCAACGACAAACTAATTCACAGAGAACGTCGTTCCGTCTTTTCCATCTTTTAGCTGAATACCAACTTCTGCTAATTCATCACGAATTTTATCTGATAAGGCAAAATCTTTGTTTGCTCTGGCATCTTGTCTTAATCGAATTAAAACATCAACAGCTCCAGAAAGTTTATCAGTTCCAGAATCGTTTTTTGATGTGTTTTCTAATCCTAAAACATCGTAAACAAAATTGTTTATGGTTTCTTTTAAAAGCGCTAAATCTTCGTCATTTAACGTTTCAGAACCTTCTTTAACTTGATTAATATACTTTGCAGCTTCAAATAAATGTGCTATTAAAATAGGTGAATTAAAATCGTCATTCATAGCATCATAACACGTCTGTTTCCATGCATTTATGTCTATTGAAGATTTATCTGAAGATTTTAAACTATCCAAAAGATTAACAGCATCCATCAATCTATAATACCCTTTTTCACTAGCGAGTAAACCTTCATCTGTTAAATCTAATACACTACGGTAAGAAGCTTGTGCATTGAAAAATCGAATAACACTAGGCGAATAAGCTTTACTGAAAAACGTATTGTTCCCAGATAATAATTCATCAGGATTAACGGTGTTTCCAGTAGATTTAGACATGCGTTGTCCGTTCAATTCTAACATATTAGCATGCATCCAATAATTAACAGGACTTACACCTTTAGCAGCTTCGTTTTGTGCAATTTCACATTCGTGATGCGGAAATTTTAAATCCATTCCACCACCATGAATATCAAACTGTTCACCTAAATATTTAGTACTCATAGCTGTACACTCTAAATGCCAACCAGGAAAACCATCACTCCAAGGCGAAGGCCAACGCATAATATGCTGAGGTTCGGCTTTTTTCCAAAGTGCAAAATCTTGTGGATTCTTTTTATCGCCTTGCCCGTCTAACGTTCGTGTATTATGAATTAAATCTTCAAGTTTACGCTTGCTTAATTTTCCGTATTCGTAAGATTCATTAAACTTATGCACATCAAAATAAACAGAGCCATTCACTTCATAGGCAAAACCGTTTTCAATAATCTTACTTATTAATTCAATTTGCTCAATAATATGACCCGTTGCCGTAGGCTCTATACTTGGCGGTAAAAAGTTAAATGTATTAATTAAATTATGAAAATCGACGGTATAACGCTGAACCACTTCCATAGGTTCAATTTGCTCTAAACGTGCTTTTTTTGTGATTTTATCTTCACCTGCATCAGCATCATTTTATAAATGACCATCATCTGTGATATTTCTAACATAACGTACTTTATAACCCAAATGCTTTAAATAACGAAAAACCATATCAAAAGACATAAAGGTTCTTACATTTCCTAAATGCACATTACTATAAACTGT
>NZ_JBATHX010000395.1:0-8658 GCF_049667265.1 Algibacter sp.
AGTTTCAATGGATGAAAAATCAAATGACTCAAAAGTTAAAAAGGAGATTAAAGTGTATGACCAAAAACCAACATCTGCTTTTATTGGGGCATCGTGGACAGCTTTATTAATTGGGATGACTTCCTATTGCATCGGTTTATGGAATGCTGATATGATGTTAAATGAAAAAGGATACTATTTTACCATCTTACTTTTTGGTTTATTCTCGGTAATTTCTGTACAAAAAGCGGTGAGAGATAAAATGGAAGATATTCCTGTAACCGATATTTACTACAGTATTAGCTGGTTTACAACATTAACTTCCATTGTGTTATTAGTAATTGGGCTCTGGAATGCCGAATTGCTTTTAAGCGAAAAAGGATTTTACGGTATGTCTTTTCTACTAAGTTTATTTTCCGCCATTGCTGTTCAGAAAAACACGAGAGATATTCAGTATATCGATAGGCATTTAGATGAAGATAAATAAGCGTTAGTTAATTAATCAAAACAAAAAAAATAAAGGGTTGTTTTGATGGTTGGTTAGTTAACCCAAAACCTCGTTGCTTTTTGGTGGCGAGGTTTTAAATTATAAATGGGTTACTCTAAATTCTTAAAAAATTAACATAACAAACCGCTTTCTCTTAAAGAAAAATTAAAATATTAATTAGTACTGTTAAACATTTCTAAAAGGTATTATCAACTATTGTTAATTAGCTGATATTTGTACTGAGTTTAGTTAATATATTTAGTTAGTTTGGTTAGTTAAAAAAAGCCAGTAATTTTAAAATTACTGGCTTTTTTAATTTTGTATAATTTGCAACATTTTAAAACATACCAACAAATAACCCTTCATCAGTCTTTTCAACTTTAGCAAGATTGTTTTTGGTTAATTCTTTAATAGTTTTATCCCATTTTTTGTTTGATAAACCAGATTGCGATTTTAAACTAACAAGCTCAAGTTTTTCAGCTTTCTTTAAAATTTCAAAAACAGTTTTTGCATCATCACTTATTGCAATAGCTTTTTTCTCAGGGCGCATTTGTGGAAAGAATAAAACCTCTTGTATAGATTGGTTGTTTGTTAAAAACATAATTAATCTATCCATGCCAATTCCCATTCCAGATGTTGGTGGCATACCATATTCTAAAGCACGTAAAAAGTCGTAATCAATAAATTCGGTTGCTTCATCATCACCTTTAGCAGCCAGTTTAAGTTGGTGTTCAAAACGCTCACGTTGGTCAATTGGGTCGTTAAGTTCAGAATAAGCATTAGCTATTTCCTTGCCGCAAACCATTAATTCAAAACGTTCGGTTAATTCAGGATTGTCTCGATGCTCTTTACAAAGCGGGCTCATCTCTTTAGGGTAATCAGTTATGTAGGTTGGCTGTATATAGTTGCCCTCACATTTTTCACCAAAAATCTCATCAATTAATTTGCCTTTCCCCATGGTTGCATCTACTTCAACACCTAAATTTTTTGCGGCTTGGCGTATTTCATCTTCGGTTTTTCCAGTAATATCAAAACCAGTAAAATGCTTTATAGAATCTGCCATGGTAACTCTGGCATAAGGCGCTTTAAAATCTATTTCATGATCTCCGAACCTAGCTTTTGTAGTGCCATTAACTGCCATAGCACAATACTCCAACAAACGCTCACAGAAATCCATCATCCAATTGTAGTCTTTATAGGCTACGTATATTTCCATTGCTGTGAACTCAGGATTATGCGTTCTGTCCATCCCTTCATTTCTAAAGTTTTTGGAAAACTCATAAACGCCATCAAAACCACCCACAATTAACCTTTTCAAGTAAAGCTCGTTAGCAATTCGCATATATAATGGAATATCCAAAGCATTGTGGTGTGTCATAAACGGACGCGCCGCAGCACCACCAGGAATAGGTTGTAATACAGGAGTTTCTACTTCAAAATAACCAGCATCGTTAAAAAACTGACGCATGGCATTAAACAATTTGGTTCGTTTTACAAACACCTCTTTAACATGTGGGTTAACAACCAAATCAGCATAACGTTGTCTGTAACGCTGTTCTGGGTCGGTAAAAGCGTCGTGCACATTTCCATCAGCATCCGTTCTTGGTAATGGTAAGGGTTTTAAAGCTTTGCTTAGTAAAGAAAAATCTTTAACGCGAACACTTTTTTCGCCAACCTTAGTTGTGAATAATTCACCTTCAATCCCAATAAAATCGCCAATATCCAATAATTTTTTATAGATATTGTTATACTTGCTTTTATCTTCATCAACACAAATTTCATCTCTATTAAAGTAAACTTGTATGCGACCTTCAGCATCTTGTAATTCAGCAAAACTGGCATTACCTTGAATCCGTCTAGACATTAATCTACCAGCAATAACCACCTTTTTTTCTTCCTTAAAATCTTTTTTTATAGATTTCGATGTGTCTTTCACAGGATATAAATCTGCCGGATACGGATTAATACCCAATTCGCGTAGTTTTACTAACTTATCTCTTCGTACTATTTCTTGTTCAGAAAGCTGCATGTTATAGTTTTTAAAAACGCAAAATTAAGCTATTTAAAAAAAAAGAAAAACTTCTTTCAAATTATTCTTTGTATTTACTAAAAATAAACTATCAATCATGATAATAGTCATAGGTAGAAAAAATAGTTATTCTTTATTTTATTCAAATTTAAAAGATGTGTGAGTTAGCAAATCTATTGAGTAAATAACTTAGTATAATCCTTAATATTAATAGCAATATGAAACATTTTATTCTTAGTGCAATAGCACTTTTATTGGTCAATTTTAATACAATTGGGCAAGAGTTATCACCATATATTAAAGTTGGTGAATCGACAAAACCTATTCAAGAAGTTACTAAAGAAGTCATTAAAACATTAAAAGATAATTCTTTTACGGTATTAGGAGCTTATAATCCTTCAAACAAAAGTTCTTTAGCTGTCATAGCATTTACAAGAACAGATTTAAAAAATACGGTAATAAAAGTAAAAGATAGAGGTGCTCTATCAGCAGTCCTGAAAGTTGGATTGATTCAAAAAGATGGCAAAGTAATTATATCATACACCAATCCAGATTATTTGCTAAGGGCTTATTTACCAACAAACTATAATACCTTTAAAAGTACTTTTGTAAAATTTAGTACAGATTTAAAAACAACTATGTCTGCTTTAGGAAATGAGTTTACTGCTTTTGGAGGCGTTGTAGAAGCAGATAAGCTTGCTAAATATCATTATAAAATAATGATGCCTTATTTTACAGATCCTGTTGAATTAAATGAATTTTCATCGTTTGATGAAGGATTAGAAATTATCTCTAAAAACCTTGAAGCTAAAAAGGGAAATACTGTAAAAGTTTACAAATTAGTTTATAATAGTCAAGAAGTGGCTGTTTTTGGTGTTGGTTTACATGATAAAGAAGAAGGTGAACCAAACTTTTTACCTAAAATAGGCGAGGCCCATGTTGCTGCTCTGCCTTATGAAATTATATTACAAGGTAATAAAGCGACTATGTTGCATGGTAAATATAGAATTGCTCTGCATTGGCCAGAATTAACTATGGGAACTTTTATGAAGATTATGAGTACGCCAGGAGATATTGAAGATGCTCTTGAGGTTTTATGTGAATAGAAAATAAGTTTTTGAAACTCAATTTATATGACGCTGTAACATTTATAAAGTTATAGCGTCAAATAAGTAAATCATCAATATATGCTGAACTTGTTTCAGTATCTAATAAATCATAAATGAGTTTCTTCAGAGTTTTATTATCCATTATTTGTCCGCCTTTAGCCGTTATCGATAAAGGTTGTGGTTCCATTATTATCGTCTTTTTGCTTTGGCTTTGTGGCTGGGTTCCTGGCGTAATTGCTGCATTAGTTATACTTAATAACCCTAAGAATTAGTGTTCAGTCTCAAGTAAGCAGTCAACAGTCGACAGTCATCCACCTTCTGTTACTTCCCATCAATCAAAATCACATAAAATATTGTAATTTTGCCGTTCATGAATAAGACTATTGAACTTCAAGATTTAGGCTTAAAAGACTATAAACAAGCTTGGGAATACCAAGAGAAGTTGTTTAAAGGCATTGTAGACACTAAAATTAAAAATAGGCGAGAAGCAGCAGGTTTAGAAACCAATAACTACTTTTTATTTGTAGAACATCCACATGTTTATACATTGGGTAAAAGTGGCGATATGTCAAATTTATTGGTTGACGAAGCACAATTAAAAGCAAAAAACGCCGGTTTTTATAAAGTAAACCGCGGTGGCGATATTACCTATCATGGACCAGGGCAAATTGTGGGCTATCCCATTCTTGATTTAGATAATTTTTTCACCGACATTCATAAATACCTTCGTTTTCTTGAAGAAATGATAATCTTAACCCTTGCAGAATATGGCTTAAAAGCAGAACGAAGCCCAGGAGAAACAGGTGTTTGGCTAGATGTAGGCACACCGTTTGCTCGAAAAATATGCGCCATGGGCGTTCGTGCCAGTCGTTGGGTAACCATGCATGGTTTTGCGCTTAACGTAAATGCTGATTTAGGATATTTCGATTTAATGATTCCCTGCGGAATTCGTGGTAAAGCTGTTACCTCTTTAAATGTTGAACTTGGTAAAAAAGAAATTGAGGAAGCAGAGGTTAAAGAGAAGTTGCTAAAGCACTTTTCTGATCTTTTTGAGGCTGAGTTTTATTAGGTTTACTAACGACTTATTTCATCTCGTTTTAGTAATTTAGTTCAATACTTCTCAGGTACAAAAGTTTGATAATCTATCGGCGGTCGCACATAAGCTTTATAGTCTGGTAATTCAGGCAACTCAATAGGTTTTAGATCCATTTTTTCATGAGGAATTTGACTTAAAACATGGCTGATACAGTTTAAACGTGCTTTCTTCTTGTTATCTGCATTTACTACAAACCAAGGCACTTGTTTGGTGTCAGTATGTGCAAACATATTATCTTTTGCTTTTGAGTATTCTAGCCATCTTGCTCGCGATTCTAAATCCATTGGGCTAAACTTCCAACGTTTCAGTGGATTGCTTATTCGGTTTTTAAAACGCTTTTCTTGTTCTTCATCACTTACTGAAAACCAGTATTTCAAAACAATAATTCCAGACCGTACTAACATGCGCTCAAACTCAGGGCAAGATCTTAAAAATTCATTATACTCATTATCTGTACAAAAGCCCATCACTTTTTCAACGCCTGCTCTATTATACCAACTTCTGTCAAAAAGTACAATTTCACCTGCGGCTGGTAAGTATTGAACATATCTTTGAAAATACCATTGTGTTTTTTCTCTTTCTGTGGGTACACCTAGCGCAACAACTTTACATACACGTGGATTTAAAGGTTCGGTAAAGCGTTTAATGGTGCCGCCTTTTCCTGAAGCATCTCTACCTTCAAAAACAATAACTACTTTTAAGCCTTGCTTTTTTACCCATTCTTGAAGATGTACTAAATCAGTATGTAGTTTTTTTAGTTCGTCGTCGTAATTGAATTTATCGTCTTTTGACATCCTTATATTTTTTGATAAACACAAGTTACTAAAAAACGCAAAAAGACTAAGTGATACTTAGTCTTTTTATGAGTTAGCTATTTAATTTATAAAGATTCTTATTAATTCTCAGCATTAAAAAACACCTTATAATAATGCATTTTCTTTTCATCATCATAACCGCGTTCTAAATACTCAGCAGATGCATCTGGGGCATCTACATCTAGTTTTATTTGAATATGGGTATCTAGTTTAATATCGGTTTTAAACTTTCGTTTTTCTTTCGTAACAACAGCTTCGGCAACATCAAATTGGTTTCTTAAAACAAGGTTTTTATCGCCTTCATAGTCCTTTTTATAATTTTCAAACTCTCTAATATGTTTTTCATCTTCAAATAATTCTTCTTTAAACCGCTCCACATTTACCACTTCATTTTCCTTGAAAAAATCGATAGTTTGGGCCAAAAAGGAGTTTTGCTCTTTCGCTCCATAATTGGTTTTTAAAACCTCGGTCGAGAATTCTTTACAAAGTTCAATATACTGCTGGGTATGGCTGTTGGCATCATCGGCATATTTAATATTTAAAAAATGATTAATCCAATATTGCGCATCATAACTATTGTTATCAACACTTAAAATAATGTTGCCTTCAGTATCACTTTGATTCAGAATTAAACAGCCTTTGTCAACTTTTTTAGAGTTAATTCCTTTTTGAACCAATACATCGTAACTGTTATTTTCTAAATAAGTTTGAAAGAAATTCACTTTACTTTCAATTTTAAAAATTCCAATAGCATTGGTGGTCATGTCTCTAAACTCAATGCCTTCAAACATAACAACCAACACATCGCCAGTTTTTATTTGTGCAGAACTTGATTGTTCGAACAAATGCATAACCATATGTTTTGAAACTTCAATAAAAGCCGCTTCGTCATTGAACATTTGCGCACAGTAACTATTAATTTCGTTAAGCGAAATATTGGCATGATGATTAAAACGATAGCTCTGTACCACACTTCCAAACGGCCTTAATAAAAAAGGTAACATAAGGTCGTAACTGGCTTCGTCAAAATCAACTACCTTTTCTGAAAAGGCATTTTTAGTATCGTTAAACTTATTACCAACTTTATGAATAATGAATTTTGAAATGGCAGCGTTTTTTCTTGAAATCATGTGTGTTTTCTATATAATTTTTAGGTCGAGTGCAGTCGAAACCTAAATGTATTAAACTGAATAATTGAATTGCAATACTATTAAATTAACTTGAAATGTATTTGAATTTGGCATAAAAAAAGAGCGCCAAAACATTATATTTTGACGCTCAAGATTCGAGGACTTACTTTTAGCAGTTAAAAACCGCTTAATTTATTACTTATTTTGAAAAACTTGTAAGTTCTGAGTATCCCATAAGTTTTCCATTTTTATTATAGGATTCATTTCTTACTACGCCAATACCTTCTGAAATCCATTCTTTAATTTTAAATGACATTTTTAAGCCCATTTTCATTTCGTTATCATAGCTTAATGCAAAGCATTCAAAAGTTCCTGCAGGCGTGGTTATCGATTCTTTTTTCTCTACTTTTCTATTTAACATATCTACGCTCATATTCATTTTTAGGCCGCCCATATCAATGGCCATGTTCATATTAGCATCTTTTAAAGTTTGACCAACTTGTAAATTGTTTGGAAGTTCAACATTGGTTCCGGTTATATCCATTTCCATATCTTTATATTGCTTGAACATATCTGGGTTCATCATAGATTTAAAATCAATAGAAATTTTATCGCCTTCACAAACAATTTGATATTCCATGGTTGTTACTTCTTTTCCTTTATCATCAAAAATAATTGTTTTTATGGTAGCTACGTTATTGTTAACTTGGGTAACTTCATAGTTTACAATACCTTCTTTTTTGCCTTTTTTATCGTAATTGGTGATTTCAAATTTGGTTCCTTCTTCAAACGGATAATAGGCTTTACAAGCATTTTGAGCTAATGAAGTAAAACTTATTAAAATAACACTAATTAAAATTAAAATTTTCGTTTTCATAGCATTCAGATTTTTAAATGGTCGTTTTGTTCTTCAAAGAAAGGTAGGTAAATACAAAAGCCATCCACGAGAAAAGGATGCTTAACGCATTTTCGGGTAATTTCATTTGTAATTATTTGATTAATAGCTGGCTAAAGATAAAGATTAGTTTTTTATCGACAAAAGGGTATTATTAAATATATTAACAAGTTATCAATATATTTTTTGTGATATAATTTAAACTAATTAATTTGATATAAAATAATGGAATTACTATCGCCTTTTGTTACAAACTCCAAGCTATTGTCTCGATCAATATTATCGAGGTCAATGGGTGAATTTCCATAAACAGGGAAGTTTGAAAGTAATTGTGACTGACTATCATATAAATACACTTTATGCGACTGTAAATCTGTGGTAGAAACATAAATTTTATTATTGATATAGAAAATTTTTGGGCTTGAATAATCTCCAAAATCGAGCTCTGTAGATTTATTCTTTATAATCAACTTGTTTTCGGTTTGCGTAACCAGCGTTTTGCTTGTGGTTTGAATATGATGGTTTTCAGAAAGATTTAAATTCCTTGAAGATACATTGCCTTTTGAATCAACGGAAACCAAATCGCCATTCGAAGTAGTTGTTGTAAAGGTATTGTTATACAGGAAAACAGGTTGGCTAGAATAAGAATAGGATTGTTTAGGTTTAACTCTTGTTTTTCCTAATCTATCTAAAATATATAGTTTGTCTTTCGTTTTTAAGGTAATGTAATCTTTACTGCCAATTCTAAAATGTTTAGGTTGAGAAATAATGGTATTATTAGCCGATTTAAAAGTAAAGCCATTAATAGCTTTTCCTTTTATATCATACATTAATACGTTTTTCCCTTGCGTTACTAACAAGCGATAGTTTTTACGGTTATCATAATCAAAAACAGCAAGTGGTTGCGTAATGTCATCATTAAATTTTAAGGCAAAAGGTTTAACATCTTTGCCGTTTCTATCTAAAACATAAACTCTTTTTGGAGTAGCAAAGGCTAATTGAAGTCTTCCGTTTTTATACATGTCAATTTGTTCAATACGTCCTAAAATTGGGCCTTGCAGTTGTTTTTTCCAAAGAATTTTACCATTGTTTGAAATTAAATACAGATTGTTATTCAC
>NZ_JBATHX010000396.1:0-2099 GCF_049667265.1 Algibacter sp.
CGTACTTTTGGTAAATTAAGAGCTGAGCTTTCATCTAGTTTTAACTATAGTAAAATCAATCAGTTTATTCAAGGGCAGCAATCTTTAAATGAGCAGTTTACCCAAACCTACAGACCAGAATTACGTACAAATTTTAAAGAAGCACCAAATGTGAGTTTAAAATACCGTTATAGTGTTTCTAATAATGATCAAGGTTCTAGTTCAACAAAGTTTATTACCAATGCACCATCTATAGATTTTGACGCTTATATTTGGAAATCGCTTACTTTTAAAACAGATTTTACATATACTAATCAAGATGATGGGGTTAATCCATCACAATCGTATAAAACTTGGGATGCCTCATTGGCTTATAGAAAGAGTGAAGCCTCCAAATGGGAATATGAAATTAAAGCGACTAACTTGTTAGATATTGATTCAAGAGTAACAAATAGTGCAAATAATTTATCTGTAATAAATTCTGAAACGTTTATTCAACCACGATTTGTTTCATTTAGAGTGCGTTATGAAATATAAATAATTGATTGAATAATCTGTGTCAGGTTGAGCGCAGTCGAAACCAAATTTATTTAGAATTAAATATTAAATTTCCTTTTGTAAAATTAAGAAACAATAATATATTTGCGATCAGTTTTGGGGAGATACTCAAGCGGCCAACGAGGGCAGACTGTAAATCTGCTGACTACGTCTTCATAGGTTCGAATCCTATTCTCCCCACTTAACTCGAAAAGTCTGCTTTGGCAGACTTTTTTGTTTTAAAATGGTTGAGAAATTTATTTCAGCATCCATTTTAGAACAAAAAAGTCAAGCTGTGATAACAGCGTAGCTTTTCATTTTCACGAGTGGGGAACTAGGATATTCCATCCTGCCCATATTCAAAACAAAAAAAAACTCTGCAATTTCAAATTACAGAGTTTTAAATATAAATTTTAAAAAAAGAAATTATTTTCCTTTTTTCTGCTTATTAATTTCGTCTTGCAATTGGCGTCTTACTTTTTGTTCACGCTCTAATGCTGTTTTGCGGTGCTCTTCAAATTCTTCTTCAATTTCAGCTAAATTATTATTTGCCTCTCGAGTTATAGCATTACTATTTTTAAACTTATAAATAAAGAAAATAAGTAACGCTAGTAAAGCCCCAATAATAGACCACATTAGGAAATTATAGCCTGTTTTGCTCATTTGCATACCAAACAACGACATACTATTTTTTTCAGAATTGGTGGTGTCTAAATCCGTTTTTGTATTTGAAAGGTTTGTTTTTAAATCTGAAATTTCTTTAGCTTGTGATTTTACAACGGCTTGTGTTTCGGTTAGGTTTTTATGTACAGTTTTTAAAGAATCTAAAGTATGTGCTCTTAAAGCAAGCAACATACTTAGTTTTACTGCTTCATAAGGTTGTCCGTTGGTGCCTTTAAAATTACCAGATTTTTTAAGTATGTATTCAAATTGATTATCAATTGAGCTTTTGTATAAATCTAATTCATCATCATCAGTAGTTTGAGAAAATGAGGAAAAGCTAATTAGGCATGTAAAAACAATTAAAAGTAAAGATTTGATAGGTTTCATTTTAAATGGTTTATCAGTTGTATTTGGTTTGCGAATTTATAAAATATTGTTTATTAAATGGTTGTAAATCATAAAAAAGCCTCAATAATTTGAGGCTTTTTTATATACGGTTCAAATTTCTATATGGATTTTTAAACTACTTTTTTTTAATAGTAAGTAAAACGCCTCACTTTAGCAATGTATTTGGCTAATCGGATAACTTGATGACTGTAGCCATACTCATTGTCATACCAAATATAAAGCACAATATTTTTCCCATCTGAACGAACAATAGTGGCTTTACTATCATAAATTGATGGTGCGGAACTCCCAATAATATCGCTAGATACTAATTCGTCGCTTAATTCGTATTTAATTTGCTCAACCAAATCACCTTCTAAGGCATATTTCTTTAAAATAGTATTCACACCATTTAGTGACGTTTTGTTTTTTATTTCTAAATTTAAAATAGCCAATGATCCGTTAGGAACGGGCACCCGAATAGCATTTGATGTTAACTTGCCTTCTAAACTAGGCAATGCTTTGGCAACGGC
>NZ_JBATHX010000397.1:0-24262 GCF_049667265.1 Algibacter sp.
ATCTTCAAGGTGGTGATGCAGGTATTTTTAACTGGTGGTTTAGAATGGCAAGTTCGCCAAACGAATTTGTTTTGGTAAAACTAACAGTAAAAGACAGAAAGAATTTAAGAGAGGTTATTACAGGAAAAACGAGCTGGGTTTCAAGCAGTAGTGGTATAGACCCAAAATATGCACTTAATTTTTCAATTGAAGAAATTGAAGGTAACAAGTTTAAAGTAACTCCAGATCCTTTAGAACCAGGAGAATATTGCTTTATTTATCAAGGACAAGTTCCTCAAGGACGAGAAAACCAATCGGTATTTGATTTTTCAATACAATAAAACAACTTTTAAATACAAAAAAAGCCTCGCAATTGCGAGGCTTTTTTTGTGCTAATTCGAATATTATCCGTTTATAATTTTCTCTTGATGATTAATAGATTCTTGATGAACCGCTTTAAACATTCTTAAAATAAACTCTTCACTTAAACCGTGTTGCTCACCTTCAAGAACCATTTTTCCTAAAATCTCATTCCATCTTTTATTTTGCAAAACAGCTACATTTTTAGTTTTCTTAAGTGCTCCAATACCATCAGCAGCTTGCATACGCTTACCCAATAACTCTATAATTTGATTATCAACAACATCAATTTGAGCTCTTAAATTGTTTAAAGTTTTGTTATAATCCTCCTCGCTACTACCTTCTTTTCTAATTTTCAGATCTTTCATAATTTGAACTAAAGTTTCAGGGGTTACTTGTTGAGCAGCATCACTCCAAGCATTATCTGGGTCGTAATGTGTTTCAATCATTAACCCATCAAAATTTAAATCCAATGCCTCTTGCGACACTTCCATAATCATATCTCTTTTTCCTGTAATATGAGAAGGATCATTAATTAATGGAATATCTGGATATTTATTTTGAAACTCAATAGCCAATTGCCATTCTGGAGTATTACGGTATTTAGTTTTTGCATACGTTGAAAAACCTCTATGAATTGCTCCAATATTTTTTACACCAGAACTATAAATTCTTTCAATACCACCTAGCCATAAAGCTAAATCTGGGTTCACCGGGTTTTTAATTAAAACTGGCTTATCAGTACCTTTCAAAGCATCAGCAATCTCCTGCATAATAAACGGAGAAACTGTAGAACGTGCACCAATCCATAGCAAATCAATATCATGCTCTAAAGCTAATTTTACATGAGCCGCATTAGCAACCTCAGTACAAACTTTCATTCCAGTCTCAGCCTTAACCTTTTGTAACCATTTTAAACCTAACGCACCAACACCTTCAAAATTTCCTGGTCTCGTTCTTGGTTTCCAAATTCCTGCTCTAAAATAACTTACATCAGTATCTTTCAATTCATGAGCAATTCTCAATACTTGCTCCTCAGTTTCTGCGCTACACGGACCTGCAATTACTAACGGATGATTTAAATTTAAATCATCTAACCAGGTTCTCATTTTTTTTGTGTTTTCCATTTTTACTTAATATTTAGCTCCTTAAGCTATTCGTTTACAATTTATTTTTTTACTACTTAATTATCTTTTTTTGGGCGTTACCACAAGGGTCGGGCTTTACGTTGCAAGTCCTCGCACCTCCTTCGTCGGGCTGTGGGCTTTCCACTTCAATCCCTAACGCGGGTCAGTCTTCAGTCTTCAGTTCGCAGTCAAAATCTATTCAGCAAACTTTCATAATCCAACTCCTGCCAACCGTTATCGGTCATCCTTTTCAAATAATACCATTCAAAATATCCTTAATATGATTGGTGTTTTTCATCTCGTCAAAAATCGCGTCAAAGTTATCGTTTTTCATTAACTCTTTAAAATGCGTTAAATTGTTAATGTATTCCTCTAAAGTTTCCACAACATTAGCCTTATTCTGTTTAAAAATAGGCGTCCACATTTCTGGCGAACTTTTAGCCAAACGTACTGTTGATGCAAATCCACTACCAGCCATATCAAAAATATCGCGTTCATTTCGTTCTTTATCAATTACCGTTTTTCCTAACATAAACGAACTTATATGCGATAAATGCGACACATAAGCAATATGTTTATCATGGTCTTTCGGGTTCATATAACGAATCCGCATCCCAATATCTGTAAACAACTTTAACGCCTTTTCTTGCAATTTAAAAGTTGTTTTTTCAACCTCGCAAACAATATTCGTTTTCCCTATAAACAACCCTTCAATAGCTGCTGTTGGCCCAGAATGTTCTGTTCCCGCAATAGGATGCATGGCTAAAAAATTTCGTCGTTTCGGGTGGTTTTCAACAGCCTTACAAATGGCTTCTTTAGTTGAGCCTGCATCAACTACCAAACCAGTATCAGATATGTTATCTAAAATAGTTGGTAATAATTTTACCGTAGCATCCACCGGAATAGAAACTATTACTAAATCGGCATTTCCTAAATCATCTAAAGTTGCTTTCTTGTCAATTAAACCTAACTCCAAAGCCGTATTAAGGGTAGCATCTTTTCTACTAATACCATGAATAATCACATCCGGATTATTCTTTTTGATATCAATAGCAAGACTACCTCCTATTAAACCGACTCCTATGCAGTATATATTTTTCATATTATTTAACGCGTGCTATAGCTTCTTCCAAAACTTCAGTTGATGCACATAAAGAAAACCTAATATAACCTTCTCCTTGCGATCCAAAAATGGTTCCTGGTGTTATAAAAATATGGTTCTCTTTTAACACTAAATCTATAAATTCTTCAGACTTTAAATATGCTGGTAATTTTGCCCAAACAAAAAGTCCTGTTGCTTCTTTATCGTAAGTACAATTTAGCGCATCGGCCAATTGCCATACTAAATTTCTGCGTTCTCTATACACATTATTCAATGTAGCAAACCACATGTTTGAACACTTTAAAGCTTCAATAGCGCCTTTTTGTATGCCATAAAACATACCAGAATCCATATTACTTTTTACTTTCAAAATATTGTTAATATGCTCGTTAGCTCCCATAACCATACCTACGCGCCATCCTGCCATATTAAAGGTTTTGCTTAAAGAATTCAATTCTAAACACACATCTTTTGCGCCTTCAACGCTTAAAATACTTCTTGGCTCGTCGTTTAAAATGAAACTATATGGATTATCATTTACAATTAAAATATTATGACGCTTCCCAAAAGCAACTAATTCTTCAAAAACATATTTACTAGGTTTTGCTCCTGTTGGCATATTCGGGTAATTTACCCACATCAGCTTTACTTTACTTAAATCTAATTTATTTAAAGCCTTAAAATCTGGCATCCAATTATTAGCTTCATCCAATTCGTAAAGCAACCCTTTTGCGCCTACTAAATTTGTTACCGATTGGTAAGTTGGGTATCCAGGATTCGGAATTAAAACTTCATCGCCTTCATTTAAGTAAGCCATCGAAATATGCATAATGCCTTCCTTACTTCCCATTAAAGGTAAAATTTCGGTACCCGGACTTAAGTTTACAGAAAACTGATCTTTATAAAACCGCGCAATAGCCTCTCTAAGCTCAGGAAGCCCTTGATAACTCTGATATTTATGAGCAACAGGGTTCTCAAAACTTGCAGAAATAGCCGATAGCACCTTTTTTGGAGGTTGCATATCTGGGCTACCAATACCTAAATTAATAATTGGCTTCCCACTTGCTATAAGCAAATTCACTTCTCTTAATTTTTTAGAAAAGTAGTATTCCTCAACGGTTTGTAATCTATTAGCAGCCTCAATCATAACTTCGCATTTTTATATTCTCCTAATACTTTAAAAGCATCTCCCATAATATCAATAACTGATTTTGCTTTTTTAAAATCTAAATAGCTTTCAAAAGTAACATCAACAAAAAAGGCATATTTCCAAGGTGTTTCAACAATTGGTAACGATTGAATTTTTGTTAAATTCAACTTACAATCACTCATCACATTCAAAATGGTTGCTAAACTACCGCGTTTATGGTTCGCTTCAAATTTAACCGACGCTTTATTTATTTCATTTTCTGGTACTTCAGAATTGGTACGTTTTACAACTACAAAACGAGTTTCATTATGTTTTATAGTTTGTATGCTAGGTGCCAAAATATCTAATTCAAAAATTTCAGCAGCTTTTACACTAGCAATAGCGCCAATTCCTGCTAATTTTTGGGCTTGAATTCGTTGTGCAACTTCGGCCGTATCTTTATCTTCAACTAATTTAATATGCGGATGCAATTTGAAAAACTCCTTACATTGCAATAAAGCCATTGGATGCGAATACACTTCCTTAATCTCTTCTATTTTCTGATTTGGCAATGCCATTAAATTATGCTGAATATCCAAATAATGTTCACCTACAATATGTAAATTATACTTATCAATTAATGCATAATTTGGAATTATAGAACCCGCAATAGAATTCTCTAAAGCCATTATAGCAGCATCGCATTCTTCAGTTATTAAAGAATCTACAACTCTATCAAAGGTCATGCACTCAATAACACCCACAGGTTTATTAAAAAATTCCTGTGATACTATATGGTGAAAAGACCCAATTACTCCTTGTATGGCTACTGTTTTTATCAAAATTTAATCTTTAATTCAAAAATGTTAATGGTTAAACAAAAAAAAGTCTCGATTTTCATCGAGACTCATATTTTAATTTATTTATATAAATTATACATACAACGCCTCGTTCTTTTTGCTAAAAAAGAAATAAAACCAGTTGCTAAAATATGTATAACCTGTTGTCATTGTCATAATTGAGTGGCTAAAGTAATTATTATTTTAAGAAATCAAAATACAATAAAACCTTTTTTTTATTTTTCTGAAAAGTTTTAAAGATTTTATAGTAAAACTACCTTTACATTAGTTAATAATTTATTTTTGAACAAATTATTTTAATTATGTCTATTGAAGTTGAAGTGGTATCAAAAATTTACGGCAACCAAATGGCCTTAAATAAGGTGTCTTTTAAAATTGATAAACCTGAAATTGTTGGTTTTTTAGGGCCAAATGGTGCCGGAAAATCAACTATGATGAAAATTTTAACCACTTACATACATGCAAATGAAGGGCAAATTAAAGTAAATGGCTTTGACGTAACTGATAATACTAAAGACGTTCAGAAAAGTGTTGGTTATCTTCCTGAACATAATCCACTTTATTTAGATCAGTATATAAAAGAATATTTAGCATTCAATGCCAGTATTTATGGTGTTAGCAAACAACGTATTAATGAGGTTATTGAACTTACTGGACTGACGCCTGAATCCCATAAAAAAATTGGACAACTCTCAAAAGGATACCGACAGCGTGTGGGTTTAGCAAATGCCTTATTGCATGACCCAGAAGTCTTAATTTTAGATGAACCTACAACAGGATTGGATCCGAATCAATTAGTCGATATTAGAAATCTTATAAAATCTATAGGAAAAACTAAAACGGTATTTCTATCAACTCATATTATGCAAGAGGTTGAAGCTATGTGCGACCGTGTCATCATTATAAATAAAGGAGAAATTGTTGCTGATAAAAAACTTAAAGATCTTAGAAACGAGAAAGAACAAATTGTTATTGTAGAGTTTGATTATCGCGTTGAGGATGCTTTTTTATTAAAACTTCCAAAAGTCGAAAAAGTAGTCAACACGTATGATTTTGTTTATGAAATCAAATTTAAAACATCGGAAGACATGCGTTCTTATGTATTTGATTTTGCTCATGATAATCAATTAAAAATACTTCAGCTTAATCAAAAGAACACAAGTTTAGAAGGTCTTTTTAGAGAATTAACTACTTAATTGGTTTATTAAGGAAAATATTTCTTCTTCGTAATTTAACAAATTCAACAAAAAACATTTATTTTTACCAAAATTGGTTAACCAATTTTGTGTTTATGACAAAAATCATCTTTACTTAATAAATCATAAGGTAATTTTGTCTCCAAACAAATAGTAATCTAAACGTGCTAAATACTCATATTCACTATTGATTTTTAAAGTATTTTCACTAATAAACAGATATAATGAGCAAAGGAATTTATGTTGCAACTATTGAACCAAATAGCGGCAAATCTGTAGTAGTACTTGGTTTAATGCGTATGCTATTAGGTAAAACAGCTAAAGTAGGTTATTTTAGACCTATAATTGAAGACACCAAAGGAGGAGAAATGGATAATCACATTAATACCGTGATTTCTTATTTTGAAATAGATATCAATTATAAAAAAACCTTCGCTTTCACCAGAAGTCAGGTTCTAGATTTATACAACAAAGGAAAGTCTGGCCATGTAATTGACGAAATAATAAAAAGGTATAAATATCTTGAAGAGCGGTTCGATTTTGTTTTAGTAGAAGGTACCGATTTTTCGCATGAAAATTCAAGTTTAGAATTAGACATCAACCTTCTTATTTCCAAAAATTTAGGAATTCCGGCTATTATCGTTTCTCAAGGTGATGGAAAATCAATGGCTGAAATAGTAGATAATGTTCAGTTAGCACATGATACTTTTAAGGAAGAAGTGGATGTGCTTTCTATAATGACAAACAAAATAAACCCGGGTGATGTTGCCAACTTAAAATCTCTTTTAAAAGAACGCATAAATAGTGGCACAGATATTTCAGTAATTCCTAAAATTAAAAGTTTAGCAAGCCCAACTATTAAAGAAATCACAAAGTATCTTGACGGCGCTATTCTTGTTGGCGAAGATATGATTAACAATCAATCTGAAAACTTTAGTGTTGGCGCCATGCAATTACGTAACTACCTAACCCACTTAAAGGAAAATGCTTTAGTGATTACTCCTGGCGACAGGGCGGATATCATTTTAGGAGCGCTTCAAGCAAATATTTCAAAAAATTATCCAAAAATTTCTGGTATTATTTTAACGGGAGGTTTAATTCCTGAAGAACCTATTTTAAAATTAATAGAAGGACTTTCAAGCGTTGTACCAATAATTAGTGTTAAGGAAGGTACTTATCACGTAACTAATAGCATCGGAAAAATAAAATCAAAAATCTATGCTGAAAACACCGAAAAAATTGAAACTTCAATAGCAACATTCGAAAAACATGTGGCTACCAAAAAACTATCTGAAGATTTAGTAACTTTTAAATCTGATATTTTTACCCCAAGAATGTTTCAATATAATTTGCTGCAACGTGCTTTAAAAGACAAAAAACATATTGTGCTTCCAGAAGGCTACGATGAACGTGTTTTACGTGCTGCTGCAAGATTAATTGATGCTCGTGTTGTTGATTTAACCTTGATTGGTGAAGAAGATAAAATACAAGAAATTTTAACGAAAAATGACATTCCTTTAAATATTGAAGATGTAAATATTGTTTCACCACAAAAATCACCTCACTTTAAAGATTATGTAAATACGTTTTATGAACTAAGAAAACATAAAAATGTAAATTTAGATATGGCTCGCGATGCCATGTCTGATGTGTCATATTTTGCGACCATGATGATTTACAAAGGGCATGCTGATGGGATGGTTTCCGGCGCGGTTCACACAACAGCACACACGTTACGTCCAGCATTGCAATTTATAAAAACAAAACCTGGTGTTAATATTGTATCTTCTGTATTCTTTATGTGTTTAGAAGATCGTGTTTCCATTTTTGGTGATTGTGCCATTAACCCAAACCCTAATGCAGAACAATTGGCTGAAATCGCTATCTCTTCTGCAAAAACTGCGAGAGATTTTGGTGTAGAACCTAAAGTAGCTATGTTATCTTACTCTTCTGGTGCATCTGGTAAAGGTGAAGAAGTAGATAAAGTTAGAAAAGCAACCGAAATTGCAAAAGCATTGGATCCAAATTTAAAAATTGAAGGCCCTATTCAATACGATGCTGCTGTTGATATGCGAATCGGAAAAAGTAAATTGCCAGATTCTGAAGTTGCTGGACAAGCAAGTGTTTTAATTTTCCCTGATTTAAACACAGGAAACAACACCTATAAAGCTGTGCAAAGAGAAACTGGAGCCTTAGCCATTGGCCCAATGTTACAAGGGTTAAACAAACCTGTTAACGATTTAAGTAGAGGCTGTACTGCCGACGATATTTATAGTACCGTAATTATAACCGCCATTCAAGCTCAAGACCTTTAATATATGCAAGTATTAGTTTTAAATTCAGGAAGTTCTTCATTAAAATTTCAATTGTTTTCAATGCCAAAAAAAACCATCTTATGTTCTGGTTTAATTGAGCGGATTGGATTAGAGGACGCCATTTTCAAATTCAAAACCGATAAAGACAGTATTGAAGTTGTTCAACCCATCCCAAACCATAAAGTTGGATTAGAGTTACTATCTAAACAGTTGTTAAATAAGGAAACTGGCATTATCAAATCTACTAATGCTATTCATATCGTGGGACATCGTGTGGTTCATGGAGGTCAACATTTCACAGCAACTACAGAAATTACTCCTGCTGTAAAAAACAAAATTAGAGAACTTTCAAGTTTAGCTCCGCTTCATAACCCAGCAAATTTGGAAGGGATTGAGGTTGCCGAAGCTATATTTCCAAAGGCCAAACAAGTTGCTGTTTTTGATACAGCATTTCATCAATCAATTCCAGAATATGCTTATAAATATGCCATCCCGAATGAATATTTAGATAAACACTATATTCGGTTGTATGGTTTTCATGGTACAAGTCATAAATTCGTTTCGGAAAAAGCCATTGAGTTTTTAGAAAAAAAACATTCAAACATTATTACCATTCACCTAGGAAATGGCTGCAGTATGACGGCCGTTAAAGACGGAAAAAGTATAGACCATTCGCTTGGTTTTTCACCTATAAACGGACTTATAATGGGAACGCGTTCTGGCGATATTGACCAGTCTATAATATTTTATTTAGCCGATAAATTTGATTATTCACTTGAAAAAATAAATACGCTTCTACAGAAGAAAAGCGGTATGTTAGGTTTAACAGGTTATAGTGATTTACGAGATATCCAATCTGAAGCTGAAAAAGGAAATAAAAACTGTCAGTTAGCATTACAAATGAATGCCTACCGAATTAAGAAATATATTGGAAGTTATGCTGCCGTTTTAAATGGTTTAGATGCTATAGTTTTTACCGCTGGAATAGGTGAAAACTCTCCTGAAATGAGACGACGTGTTTGTGAAGACATGGACTTTTTAGGAATAACATTGGACGCTGAAAAAAATCAAGTAAGACCAGATAAATTAACGGTAATAAGTACAGATGCATCAAAAGTAAAAGTGCTTGTTATCCCAACTAATGAAGAGTTAGAAATAGCCAAACAGTCGGTAGGTTTATTCAAAAATTAATCGCCCTCTGTAAACTTCTTCAACATTAACAATTGGAGGTGTGTTTACTGAAATCACATCTCCAATTCCTGATATTTTGCCTTTAATTTCTTGTTGGGGGTTTACAATCATATCATTTGATCCTCTATTTGAAACAGTAACTATTTGAGCTATTAAATCTCGGCCTTCAAACCGCGAAGTTCCTGATGCAAATGTTACATTCAAATTATTTGTTTCTCCTGAAACGTAACAAACTGATAGATTATTAAATACGGCTATAAAGTTATCGTTATCAATTTGCAACCTAAAATCGCCAATATTAAAAGTATCAGGAGCACCAAAATCTTCAGACAATACAGTTAAAGTAGGATAGTTTAAAACACCATCCGAACTAACAGAATATTGCGTAGAACTTCTTATTTCAGTAATATTTGGCGAGATTATATACACTTTTGTAACACCGTAATCTCTAACATAATTACATGTGTTATTGTCAGTTAGGGTTAATCTTCCATCTACAACTTCGGCTATAACATCATTCATTAAATTTTGTCCTGTTTCAATAATCAGACTTTGGGTCGCACCTTCTTTAATAATCAACTCAATGTCACGATTCACCAATATTTTGTCAAAACTGGCAACCGTAACTTCCTTTTCTATAATGTTTCCTGTTTTTTGAAAACAATCACCAGCATCTTCCTTATCGCAAGCGATAATTAAACTCAAAATTAATATGTAAAACAACTTTTTCATAATCGCACGCCTAATCCAAATTCAACACCTTCAGCTTTTGCACCATGAGATTTAAGTGATAAAGTACCAAACCATTTTTTACCAAAGTAACGTTTCAAACCAAGCCTTGTATATATTCTTCCTTCAAAATCAAAAGGATAATACACGTAGTAACCCAATTGGGTGATTAAGGATGTTTTGTTTATAAACAATTCATGACCCGCAAAAACACCAACCCGTTTATGGTCTTCATTTCCTGTAAGCCCATCTTCAGGAAATGCAACACTTCTATAATAAATAAATTCTTTTAAAAAATTAGAAAAAAATACATCGGTACCTATTTGCAACGCACTCGATTTATTAATCCGTTTATCAGCATAGGCAGAAACAACATACATAGCAAATTGCCCGCTTCCAAAAATATCACTTTCGTTAATACCCGATCTAAAGGCTAAATTATATTTTATTGGTTCAGAAAAAGCTTGGTCTTCCTTTTTATTTATAGTCTGTTGATATTCTAAATCTTGATTATCTAAACTGTAAGTTAAACCTACATTAAAGGTTATAGAATTTGTTCCATTGTTAGGCGATTTCACATTCGCATTTGAATAATGAATCAATGAAAATCCACTCTGCAAACCAAACCTATCAAAAATACGCTCCTTTTTATAGTTTAGCATCACATAAGTACTGCTCCCAAATTTAGAACCGAACGCCACGTTTTTAAAATTAGTTTCTCTATGGTATGGGTTCGTATTATGCGACATGCCTTGTCCAATTCGGAACATTACATTCCTATTAAAAAAGTAAAAGTTATAATGTGCATAAAGCGAATAATTATTCCCTAAAACAGGATTCTTCATATCTTGAAACACAAAAGACGCGCCAAAATCTGGATAATTAAAACGCTGCTCCCATTCTTGAAAACCGTATGTTTTTTTATTCCAACTTAAAATAACACCATCTGGATGCCCTGTAATTAAATGAAGAATTTCGTTGTTATGAAGCGCAATGTTACCTCGAAAATAATTCACATCAAAATATGATGTATGCGTCTTATCTTGAGCAAAGGTAATTGCACAGACAAAGCATAACACATAAGTGTAAAAAAGTTTCATGTAGTGATTTCTCAGTTAGTCAAACACACTAGATTATTTAAAATAACGCCTCGGCAATAGCCTTTACGTTATCACTTTTACCCATAGAATAGTAATGCAACACGGGCACACCGGCAGCTCTCAATTCTTTAGATTGCTGAATTGCAAACTCCACACCTACTTGTCTTACATCTTTATTATCCTTACAACCTTCAACCGCATCAATTAAATCCTGTGGCAAATCAATCTTAAACACTTGTGGCAATAATTGTAAATGACGCTTTACAGCAATTGGCTTAATTCCAGGAATTATTGGCACATCAATACCCATAGCTCTTGCATGTTTTACAAACTCGAAATACTTATTATTATCAAAAAACATCTGGGTTACCACATAATCCGCACCAGCATCAACTTTTTCTTTAAGACGTTTCAAATCGGTTTTTAAAGATGGAGCTTCCATGTGTTTTTCAGGATACCCAGCTACGCCAATACAGAAATCAGAGTTACTTTCAACAACCACATCATCATGCAAATATTTACCTCTATTCAAAGTTGCTATTTGGGCTACCAATTCACTCGCATAAGCATGTCCGCCCTCACAAGGAGTAAAATACGATTCCTCCTTCATCGAGTCACCACGTAACGCCATCACATTATCCAATCCTAAATAATGACAATCCACCAACACGTATTCTGTCTCTTCTTTTGTAAAACCACCACACAACAAATGCGGAATAGCATCCACTTTATATTTATGCATTATAGAAGCACAAATCCCAACAGTTCCTGGGCGCATGCGCGTCATTCGTTTATCCAAAAGCCCATTCCCTTTATCAATATACACATACTCCTCGCGCGAAGTTGTTACATCAATAAACGGCGGTTTAAACTCCATTAACGGGTCTATATTATTGTATAAATCTTGAATATTTTTTCCCTTTTTAGGTGGTATAACCTCAAACGAAAACAAAGTTTTTCCGTTAGCGTTTTTTATATGGTCTGTTACTTTCATTCCCCTAAATCCCCAAAGGGGACGATTTATTAGTTAATATATTAATTTTCATAGCCATGAATACACGAATAATTTCTTTTAGCTATTTTTCATTTTTTTGGGCGTTACCACAAGGGTCGGGCTTTACGTTACAAGTCCTCGCACCTCCTATCGTCGGGCTGTGGGCTTTCCTCTTCAATCCCTAACGCGGGCTTTCCAAAGTGCTTTTCACATCTTCAAAATCCTCTTCATACTCCCAATATATCCATCTTCCATCAACATAGTCCGTTAAAATATACTTTTCACTAACCGATTTAATTCTAGAAATAGCCACCAATTTCTTCGAAAACATATCTGAATGCACATGTTGTAAAACTTCAACATTTTTTTTATCATATCCGTGCGATATCATATAACTCCCTAATGTTAATTCTATAAATTTCATAGTTATTCTTCCGCTAATGTTGGGTGTAACCACTTTCTGGCTTTCTCTTTTGTTATACCTTTTCTGGTTGCATAATCTGCAACTTGGTCGTCTGTAATTTTACCCAAACCAAAATATTTAGCCTCAGGGTTTCCAAAATAATAACCAGATACTGCAGCTGCTGGCCACATGGCTAAACTTTCGGTTAATTTTACTCCTATTAGTTTTTCTACCTCTAACAATTCCCAAATGGTTTCCTTTTCTAAATGATCTGGACATGCAGGGTACCCTGGCGCTGGACGAATTCCTTTGTAACTTTCTTTTATTAAATCGTCGTTAGATAGAACTTCATTGGCAGCATAACCCCAATGTTTTGTTCTAACTTGTTTATGTAAATATTCTGCGAAAGCCTCTGCGAATCGATCGGCAATGGCTTGAACCATTATAGCATTATAATCATCTTCCTTGGCTCTATAACTTTCTGCCAATTCTTGTGCTCCAAAAATACCTACACAAAAAGCGCCCATATAATCTGTTTTACTAGATTCTTTTGGTGCAACAAAATCTGCTAACGCATGATTAGGAATCCCTTCTCTTTTACTTAATTGCTGACGCAACGTTCTAAAAACCGCAATTTCCTTTCCTTTTTTTTGAACAGATATATCATCATCATTTATAGCGTTTGCTTCAAACAATCCGAAAACCGCTTTAGGTTTTAAGAGTTGTTTTGCAATAATCTCTTGAATCAATTCCTGCGCTTCTTCATACATTGTTGTGGCTTGTTCACCGACAACTTTATCAGTTAAAATATCAGGGAATTTACCATGTAAATCCCAACTTCTAAAAAACGGACTCCAATCTATAAATGGCACTAATTCTTTTAAACTCAATTGTTTTAAAATCTGAATACCTAATTCTTTAGGTTTTACTATTTCAGAAGTTTCCCAATCAATTTTATATTTTCTATTTCTAGCTTCTTCAATCGAAATATATGATTTCTCTTTGCCACGTTTTAAAAACTTAGTTCGAAATTCATCATAATCAGCCTTTAAATTAGAAACATATTGATGCGATGATTTCTTATTCAATAAATCACCAACAACAGTTACTGCTCTTGATGCATCATTCACATGAACTACCGCATTTTTATACTGCGTATCAATCTTAACTGCCGTATGCGCTTTTGATGTTGTTGCACCACCAATTAACAAAGGCAATTCAAAATTCTGACGTTGCATTTCTTTTGCTAAATACACCATTTCATCAAGCGATGGTGTAATTAATCCAGACAATCCAATGGCATCAACACGTTCTCTAATAGCGGTTTCAATAATTTTTTCAGGTGGTACCATAACCCCTAAATCAATTATTTCATAATTATTACAAGCCAAAACAACACTTACAATATTTTTACCAATATCGTGAACATCACCTTTTACGGTTGCCATTAATATTTTGCCAACAGGTTCTTGTTTATCGCCTTTTTCAGCTTCAATAAATGGGTTTAAATAACCAACAGCCTTTTTCATTACACGAGCAGATTTCACTACTTGCGGTAAAAACATTTTTCCAGCACCAAACAAATCGCCAACTACATTCATTCCAATCATTAAATGACCTTCAATAACTTCAATAGGCTTATCAGCTTCTTGTCTTGCCTGTTCAATATCTTCAAGAATAAAGGCATCAATACCTTTTACTAAAGCGTGTGTAATTCTATCTTGTAACGGATTTTCTCGCCAAGATAAATCTAACCCCTTTTCAACTTTCGAGCCTTTTACAGTTTCAGCAAAATCTAGTAAACGCTCGGTGGCATCTTCTCTTCTGTCGAGAATAACATCTTCAACATGCTCTAATAAATCTTTCGGAATATCATCATATATTTCTAAAAGTGCAGGATTTACAATACCCATGTTCATTCCAGCCTGTATGGCATGATATAAAAACACAGAATGCATCGCCTCACGAACACCATCGTTCCCTCTAAAAGAAAACGACACGTTACTAACGCCTCCACTTACAGAAACATTTTCTAAATTTTTACGAACCCAGCGCGTAGCTTCAATAAAATCGATGGCATTTTTGCGGTGCTCATCCATTCCTGTCGCTACAGGAAATATATTTAAATCAAAAATAATATCTTCAGACGGAAAACCAACTTTGTTAACCAAAACGTCATACGAACGTTTCGCTATTTCAATACGTCTTTCGTAATTATCGGCTTGACCAACTTCATCAAAAGCCATAACAATTACTGCAGCTCCGTAGCGTTTTATTTGCTTGGCTTCCCAAATAAATTTCTCTTCACCTTCTTTAAGCGAAATAGAATTTACCACACATTTTCCTTGTACCACTTTTAATCCAGCCTCAATGATTTCCCATTTCGAGCTATCAATCATAATGGGCACGCGACAAATATCTGGTTCGGCAGCTATTAAGTTTAAAAAACGAATCATCGACTCTTTACCATCAATCAATCCGTCATCAAAGTTAATATCGATAATTTGCGCTCCACCATCTACTTGATGACGTGCTATATCTAAAGCTTCATCAAATTTTTCCTCTTTAATTAATCGAAGAAATTTTCGAGAACCCGCAACATTAGTACGTTCTCCAACATTTATAAAATTGCTGTTTTCGTTCAAAACCAAAGGTTCTAAACCAGACAATTTCATGTATTTACTTTGTTTTATTTTCATTATTTATAATGCTCAACTGTTGGAAATGGTTCGTAATAATGATGTAATAATCCTTTCCATTCTTGGTATTCTTCTGACTTACGAAATCCAATTTCATGATCTTCAATCGTTTCCCAATTCACTAATAATATATATTTATCGTCTTGCTCGATACACTTTTTTAATTGATGCGATATATAGCCATTCATTGATGAAATGATACGTTCTGCTTTTTTGAAACTAACTTCAAATTCTGCTGAAAGTCCTTTGTTAATGTTTAATGTGGCAACTTCTAAAATCATACCTCCATATTATGAGATTCCTGCCTCCGCAGGAATAACAAATTCTCTTGGTTTATACTTTGCGGCAATATTTGCAATCACCTTAATATGCTCTGGTGATGTTCCACAACAGCCACCAATAATATTTATCAAATTCTTCTTTAAATATTCTTCAATTTGCTCACCCATTTCCTCTGGGGTTTCATCATATTCTCCAAAAGCATTTGGTAATCCTGCATTTGGATGCGCCGAAACTGCAAAATCCGTTTTACTTGCAATAGCTTCTAAATGTGGCTGCAATAAATTGGCGCCTAAAGCACAATTAAAACCAACCGATAATAACGGAATATGCGAAACAGAAATTAAAAAAGCTTCAGCCGTTTGACCGGACAGCGTTCTTCCAGATGCATCTGTAATAGTTCCACTTAACATCGTTGGGATTTCTATTCCTCTTTCGTCTTTTACTTCTTCAATAGCAAATAATGCAGCTTTTGCATTTAGTGTATCAAAAACGGTTTCGACTAATAATAAATCTACACCGCCATCAACTAAAGCTTCAACTTGTTGTTTGTAGGCAATTCGTAATTCATCAAAAGTAACTGCTCTGTATCCTGGGTCATTTACGTCGGGCGACATACTTGCCGTTCTGTTTGTTGGCCCAATGGAACCTGCTACAAAACGCGGTTTATGTGGCTCTTTCGCTGTAAATTCATCAGCAACTTCCTTAGCTATTTTAGCAGACTGAAAATTTAACTCATACACCAAATCTTCCATTTGGTAATCAGCCATGGCAATTGTAGTCCCTGAAAACGTATTAGTTTCAACAATATCTGCTCCTGCTTCAAAATATTTTCCGTGAATAGTTTTGATCGCTTCTGGCTGGGTAATAGATAACAAGTCGTTATTACCCTGCAAAGGCGTTGGGTAATCTTTAAAGCGTTCGCCTCTGAAATCTTCTTCCGTGAATTTATATGCCTGTAGCATGGTGCCCATGGCGCCATCTAAAACTAAAATTCGTTTTTTTAATGCTTGTTGTATACTTGACATTTGATATTTTTTATCTGCATGTCATCAAGAAAAGTTAAAGACTCACTTTTCGTTATCTTTCTAATACTTAATATTAGTAGAATTTAGCACCTTCTTTAAAAGCTAAAGGGTTGCCAAGGCTTCAACAGGTCTAATCCCTCTACCTTTCTTGATAACATTAATACGTAAATGAACTCGGGCAAAAATAGTAACTATATTCTTGTTATTCAAACAAAGTAGAGGATAAATACCTATCGCCTCTATCACAAATAATCGCCACAATAATACCTTCTGATATTTGTTCTGCAATTGTTAATGCACAAAACACAGAACCACCACTACTCATGCCTGCAAAAACACCTTCTTCTTTAGCTAAATTAATAGTTGTTATTTTGGCATCTTCTTCTGTAACATCAACAACAATATCAACTTTTTTAGGGTCGAAAAACTTAGGCACGTAATCTGGCGACCATTTTCTAATTCCTGGAATTCTTGCTCCATCAGCAGGTTGTGCTCCTACAATTGTAATGTTTTTATTCTTTTCTTTAAGATAGGTTGAAACCCCTGTAATAGTCCCTGTTGTTCCCATAGCGGAAACAAAATGCGTTATTTCACCTTTGGTTGCTTCCCAAATTTCAGGGCCAGTTGTTTTATAATGAGCTTTCCAGTTATCTGGATTTTCAAACTGATTTAATAAAGTATAACCTTTTTCATCTCTCAATTTAAAAGCTAAATCTCGTGAACCTTCAATCCCAACATCCGCAGGCGTTAAAATCACCTCAGCGCCATAAGCACGCATGGTTTTAACACGTTCTTCGGTAGAGTTTTCAGGCATAATTAGCACCATTTTTAACCCCAAAAGCTTCGAAATAAATGCTAAAGCAATCCCTGTATTTCCGCTAGTTGCTTCCACCAAGGTGCTGCCTTTTTTAATGTCGCCTCGTTTTAAAGCCTCATTAATCATGTTAAAAGCTGGCCTGTCTTTGACACTTCCTCCTGGGTTGTTTCCTTCCAACTTTAAAAACAATCGCACGCCCTTTTTTGAAATAAGATGTGTTGCTTCAACTAAAGGCGTATTGCCTATTTGACCAATTATACTATTCTTGAATTCCATTTTTTCTAGGTCTGATTTTTATTTCCGTTTGATAAGTAACTAATGAATTTTCAGGAACTGATTGTGTAATCCAAACATTCGCTCCAATAACGCTATTTGAACCAATAACAATATCTCCTCCTAAAATAGTAGCATTAGCATATATACAAACATTATCTTCAATTGTAGGGTGTCTTTTTGTAGAAGCTAAACTTTTGGATACTGAAATACCTCCTAATGTTACCCCTTGATAAATCTTAACGTTTTTACCAATAATGGACGTTTCACCAATTACAATTCCCGTTCCATGGTCGATGTAAAACGACTCACCAATAGTTGCTCCAGGATGAATATCAACTCCAGTAATACCGTGAATATACTCGCTCATCATACGTGGTAAAATATAAACACCTAGTTTATAAAGCGCATGACTTAATCTGTAAATTGAAATGGCATAAAACCCCGGATAAGCCAAATAAATTTCAGCTAAACTATGCGATGCTGGGTCATTACTTTCAAAAGCAATAGCGTCTAAATCTAGTTTTTTTCTAATTTCAGGAAGCTGGGTTTTAAAAGTTTCCCAAATTTCTTTTCCATTTTCTATTTCTAATTTAGAAACAATTTCAATAAATGTGGTTTCTAAATAATCCCCATGTTCCTCTTCTTGGACACAATCAAACAAGGAGTAAAACAACCTTTTAGTAAATGTTTTTGCGGTGTCTTTAAGGCAAACGTTATAACTTTTCATATTTTAAATATAGAATCCTGCAAGGTATTAAAAACCATGCAGGATTGTAAATTATATATTTATTTGTGACCTAAAAATGGTCAATTATATTAATTAATAGCTTGAACTACAGCTTTAGGAGCTTCTTTTCGACTTCCATCAAAACCATCAATACCACTAACTGTTGTGTATTTTAATACTAATCTTTTTCCTGGGTTAATAATTCTATAGGCGGCTTGAACCATTAGTGTTGCCTCATGGAAACCACATAAAATTAATTTCAATTTCTCTGGATAGGTATTAACATCTCCAATAGCAAAAATTCCCGGAATGTTTGTTTGATAATTTAGCGAATTATCAACTTTAATAGCGTTTTTTTCGATCTCTAATCCCCAGTTTCCTATCGGGCCTAATTTTGGTGACAAACCAAATAATGGAATAAAGTGATCGGTTTCTAAAAGTGTTTCTTCTCCTTCTTTCGATGTTATTGTAACAGCTTCAATTTTACCTTCACCATGTAGTCCAGTAACTTCGGCAGGTGTAATTAAATTGATTTTACCAAGATTTGTTAATTCTCCAACTTTTTCAACCGAATCTAAAGCGCCTCTGAATTCATTTCTTCTATGAATCAACGTGACTTCTGAAGCTACATCAGCTAAAAAGATACTCCAATCTAAAGCAGAATCTCCCCCTCCAGAAATCACAACTTTCTTGTTTCTGTAAAATTCTGGGTCTTTAATTATATACTCGACTCCGTTATCTTCATAATCTGTAATGCCATCAATACCCGGTTTCCTAGGTTCAAACGATCCTAAACCACCAGCAATTGCTACTATTGGTGCATGGTGTTTCGTTCCTTTATTGGTTGTTACAATAAACGAACCATCATCTTGCTTCTCAATAGTTTCAGCACGTTCACCGAGTGTAAATCCTGGTTCAAACTGCTTCCCTTGTTCTAATAAATTTCTAGTTAAATCTCCAGCTAAAATTTCTGGAAAACCAGGAATATCATAAATAGGTTTCTTTGGATAAATCTCTGAACATTGTCCGCCTGGTTGTGGCAATGCATCGATTAAATGGCATTTAAGTTTTAATAAACCTGCTTCAAATACCGTGAATAATCCAGTTGGCCCCGCGCCTATGATAAGTATATCTGTTTTAATCATTACTATGACTCTTTTTTTCAATTAATCCTTTTGTGAATTCGTTTAGTGTTTCCACCTTTTCTTCGAAATCACCTTTTATTGTTTTTCTATATTCGTTTAAATTCTTCACCAAATCGTCTACATTTTCTGGAATGACATCCTCAAAAAACTGACGTAAACGTTTAGCTGTTGTTGGCGATTTTCCATTTGTACTTATCGCTACTTTTACATTTCCTTTTGTTACGATGCCTCCCATATAAAAATCGCAATATGGCGGATTATCAGCAACATTTACTAAAATGCTTCTTTTTCTGCAATGTTTATGAACTTTGATATTCACTTTAGGAACATCGGTCGTTGCAACTACTATATGCTTTCCTTTTAAATACTTTTTTTTGTATTTATTTTCAATTAATGTCACATTGCCTTTCTTAGCCAAAGATACAGTACCTTCTCGAAACATTGGCGAAACCATTGTTACACAAGCATCTGGACTAGATTTTAACAAGAATGTTAATTTCTCTTCAGCTACATTTCCGCCACCAACAATCAAAATTTTGAGACTTTTGGCTTTTAAAAAAATAGGATATAAATTATTTCTTTCCATAATTTATTCCTTTTCAACTTCTTGCTTTATCGAATCTAAAATGGCACGATGCTTTACAACTTCACCAATGACAATAATTGCTGGTGATGCTAGTTCTTTTTCCTTTACAACTTGCTGAATGTTTCTAATGGTTCCTATACCTACATTTTCGTTATTGCGCGTTCCATTTTGAATAATAGCTACTGGAACATTTCTTTTGTTTTCAGCATAAAATACTTTAACAATATCAGCTAGTTTATGCATACCCATTAAAATGACAATAGTTGCTGTGGATTTTGCTGCTAGTTCCACATCTGCTGATAAGGCATGGTCTTTAGTGGTTGCCGTAACTACCCAAAAGCTTTCCGATATGCCGCGTTTTGTCAAAGGTATTCCTTGATACGCAGGAACCGCCAATGCTGACGAAATCCCTGGTACAACATAGGTTTCCAAACCAAAACCTCTAACATAATCAATCTCCTCAGCACCGCGTCCAAAAACAAATGGATCGCCTCCTTTTAATCTCACTACATGCCCTTTTTCTTTGGCTTTAGTTACAATAAGTTCGTTGATTTGTTCTTGCTGAAATGCATAACACCCTTTTCGTTTCCCCACAAAAATAAGCTCCGCATCTTCGGAAGCATATTTAAGTAGCGACTCGTTAATAAGTGCATCATACAGTATCACGTCTGCAGATTCAATAGCTTTAATCGCTTTTAATGTGATTAGCTCTTCATCGCCAGGACCTCCGCCTACAACGGTTAATTTTGGGGTTTTTAAACTCATTTTTATGTTTTAAACCGCTTTCTTTTTTAGTTGCGTTTGCCCTTCTCTATAAGTTCTAACTTTACCTAAAAATTGATTTGCATTCTCAATATATTTTGACGCAAAATCTGCAGTTGGTGCAAATTTATTAATTTGATATATCAATTCAGAGAAAGAAGTCCCTAAATCTATAATTCCACTTTCAACAAATAATGTATCAAACGAACTTATAATTCCTGCATGGGTATTTGTTTTCTGGTTTTCAGCTAATAATAACGCTTTCGCGGAATTAACTAAAGATTGGTAAGCATAATAAATAGCACTAGAATACACTTTGTTTTCAAATGATTCTTTAGCATTATCAATTTTCTCTTCACTTTCTAAAAACAACGTAGCAATCAAATCGATTACAACACCTGCACATTCGCCAATACCTATTTCTTTTACATATTTTTCTTCTTCTCCCCAATCAATAAAATCTTCTTGAGTTAAATTTGTAACGTCTTGTAAATCGTTTAATAAGTCATAAAAATAACGATCCCCAGTTACTTTATAATAATCTACAAACGGTTTTCCATTAGCATTTGCTTCAAAATCGTTTAAAATTCGGCGTAATGCTTCTGGCCCTCTTTTACTTGGCACTTTTACTACTTTATCAGCAAAAAGGGCATTTCCATCACCTAAATTTCCACCACCTAATAATACTTGTAACGCTGGAGCAACTAATTTTTCTGGAGTACGAACGGTCATCCCTTGGAAACCAATATTTGCCATATTGTGTTGTCCGCAAGCATTCATACAACCACTAATTTTAATAACAAGATCTTGGTTTTTTAAATACTGCGGATATTCTGCTTTAAGCATACGCTCCAATTCCACAGAAATCCCTGTACTACTTGCTATACCTAAGTTACAAGTATCTGTACCTGGACATGCTGTAATATCAACGGCTTTATTATAACCAGCTTCAACAAATCCTAATTTCTCTAATTCTTGATAGAAAAACGGCACTAAATCTTCCTTAACAAAAGGTATAACGATGTTTTGACGTAATGTTAAACGCACTTCGCCAGCACCATATTTATCAACTAAATCTGCTAATAATCGTGCTTTATCAGTATAAAAATCACCAAGTAAAACTTTAATTCCGATAGCTACATAACCTTCCTGTTTTTGAGGAATAATGTTGGTAGACTTCCATAAATTGAAAGCTTCTTGGTCTTTAATTTCTACTTTTGGTTTTTCAACCGAAACTGGTTTTGAAGCCACATAAGCATTGGCATCAATAGCTACAGTTTTAAACTCAATCGCTTTTTGTTCTTCAGCTATTAATTCTTTAAAAGCATCCAACTCTATATCTTTTAATAAAAATTTCATTCTTGCTTTAGCTCTGCTTTTACGCTCACCAAAACGATCAAAAACTCTTAAAACTCCTTCCATAATTGGAATAATCTTATCGGTTTCGATAAAATCATATAACACATCTGCATGACGAGGTTGCGAACCTAATCCACCTCCAACTAAGACTTTAAAACCGCGAACCCCATTTTTTATTTTTGCAATGTATCCTATATCGTGTAAATATGATAATCCGGTATCTTCATCTGTAGACGAGAACGATACTTTGAATTTACGACCCATTTCTTGACAAATTGGATTACGTAAAAAGAATTTATACAACGCGTCTGCATAAGGCGACACATCAAAAGGTTCGTTTACATCGATTCCTGCTGTTTCAGAAGCCGTAACATTTCTAACAACGTTACCACAAGCTTCACGAACTGTAACCTCATCTTTTTCCAATTCAGCCCAAAGCTCTGGAGTTCTATCTAAATCCACATAGTGAATTTGAATATCTTGACGGGTAGTAATGTGTAATCGCCCGCGAGAATACTCATCGGAAACCGCAGCAATTCTGCGTAATTGATTACTTTTTAACTTTCCGTAAGGCACCTTAATACGAATCATTTGAACGCCTTCTTGACGCTGACCATAAACACCACGTGCTAAACGCAGACTTCTAAATTTTTCTTCGTCAATTTTACCATTATGAAAAAGCTCAATTTTATTGGCTAATTCTATAATGTCTTTCTGGACTATCGGATTTTCTATTTCTGTTTCAAAACTTTGCATGCTATACCTGACTTTTTCTTAATTAAGAAAAGAATTTTTTAAATTATACTATTACTGAATAAAACCAGCACCAACCGTGTTATTTGATTGTAGATCAATTATAATGAAAGACCCATTGGTTCTATGATTTTTAAACTGATCGAAAAAAATTGGTTTGTTTAATTTGAATGTTACTGAAGCTATATCATTGATATTTAAACCTGTTACATTCTTTTCAAAGCCAGAGTAATCTGGATTGATTTTATGATTGATTCTATCAACCTTAGCCAATACTTTATTAATACCATGCTGCACAATATACTTTCCACCTGGTGTTAATTGATCTGAATCCATCCAACATACATTGGCTGTAAATTGTTTATCGATAGTTGGTAAATCGTTTTCCTTAACAATCATATCACCACGACTTACATTAATATCGTTTTCTAAAGTGATGGTAACTGATGAACGTCTTGAAGCCGTTTCATACTTTTCATCATAGAAATAAATATCCTTAATCTTAGATCTTGTTTTTGATGGTAACACAATAATATCGTCACCAACACTTAAATCGCCACCATATACTTTTCCTGCATATCCTCTATAATCATGAAAATCTTCAGTTTTTGGACGAATTACATATTGGACTGGGAAACGTGGGGTCCCAACATTATAAATATCCGCTTTATCTAATTGCTCTAAATGCTCCAATAAAGCCTCACCTTTGTACCAAGGCATTTCGTTAGATTTATTTACAACATTATCACCTTTTAAAGCACTTACTGGAATGAAAGTGATTTTTTGATCTTGATAATCTCTTTTGCTCATCAATTCAGAAAAATCAGCTTTGATTTTATTATATATTTCCTCAGAATAGTCAACTAAATCCATTTTATTAATGGCTACTACAACATCTTTAATTCTCAATAAATTATTGATAAAGAAATGACGATTAGTTTGCTCAATCACACCTTTTCTAGCATCAATTAAAATGATAGAAGCCTGTGATGTTGAAGCTCCTGTAACCATGTTACGGGTATATTCAATGTGACCAGGAGTATCTGCGATGATGTAACTTTTCTTTTTAGTTGAAAAATAAATATGTGCTACATCAATGGTGATTCCTTGTTCTCTTTCAGCCATTAAACCATCTGTGGCTAATGAAAAATCTAAATAATCATATCCAAGTTGTTCGCTTTTATCTTCAATCGCTTTTAACTTATCTGTAGTTAAAGATTTAGTATCGTAAAGAATACGTCCTATTAACGTACTTTTTCCATCATCTACACTTCCTGCTGTTGCTATTTTTAATACTTCCATTCTTTTTATGCTGTTGGCTTAAAGCCTAAATTTGTATTCGTTTT
>NZ_JBATHX010000398.1:0-24060 GCF_049667265.1 Algibacter sp.
GAGAATACTATACAAAAGGGGGAAATCTTGAAACGATCAAAAAAAGATATCTATTATTTAACTAACAGACCGATATAAATTTACACTAAATTTTAAACATAACCAATTAGTTTTCAAGCGTTTTAAAAAGCTTAATAACACTTTTACAAAGAGCTATATGTTGATGCGATGATTTGTTTTGTCTGCTAGCTAACTAACCTTACCCTAAATTTATGTCAGGGTCTCACCTACTTTAAATGAATTTCTTAGACACGAAATTCTTAAACAAGTATGGAATGACTAAATAAAGTCTTTAAGAGTTATCAGAACAAAATAATCTATTCAATTGAAGTTCAATATACTTTTAAGTAATCGGGAAAAAGCTTTAGAGGAAAGCAGGTATCAGCTTCAAAAAAACTGCGTTTATATTATAACTAAGCTTATAAATTAACAAGCTGATTATTAATCTTTAATTTTTCTAAATACTCAATTATAGAAAAAACACTTTGAAATAATGTTTGCTTTATTTCCTTTTTTTCTAAAACACTAATATTATATTTTAAAATAATATTCTGGTTTTTACTCATGGCCTTGATTAGACTACTAATACTATAGGACTTATGGTTTATTAAATTAGTGCTAATGTATCCTATGTGATTTAAATCAAATTGATTAAACATGAATCTGGCCCCTGATCTTACTGCCGAAATATCTGATTTAAACTTTTTTATATCTACTAAAGAAACATTTGTAGAGCACGAATCTTTTATTTCTTTTAGTAATTGAAAGGTATTATCTCTACTGGCATTATTAACTAAACAGAGCTCTAAGTTTTTAGCTTGATTTAGATGTTCATTAAAAAACCCAGTATCAATATCCTTTTCATTATTATGAAATACTATAATGACTCCTATTTTCATTGTTAATTAAATTAGTAAGCTACATTCAATTCTTTTACTACAACAGAATTAGCTTTTGATTTTTTTCCTCTGTATACCCAAGCAATTTGAGCTAATTGACCAACAATTTTGACCGAATCTTTCATTGAAAGTTTAGAACCATCAGCATGAATCCATCTTTTTAATGGTTGCTCACATAGCATAGATTTTGCTTGCGCTAAACCAAAATGATTACTCATTCTTTTAAAGATTTCAACATCAAAAATCCATTGTGTTACAAATTGTTTATTGAATGCAATACCAATAACATCTTTATGGAAGATTTTAGCACCACATTGCGTATCTTTAAAATCCATTTTTAAAATCTTTCTGATAATAAAATTAATAGTTAAACTAATTATTTTTCTTGCAGATTCCTTGGTAATATTTGCTCCCATTCTTGCAATACGAGAACCACTAACAATTTTAAAATCAGAATGTTCAATGGTTTTAACTAAATCGTCAAAGTCTGCCAAATCTGTAGATAAATCGGCATCTAAAAACCCAATATAATCTAAGTCTTCTTTTTTAGCCATATGTAGCATTCCTAAACGTACAGCTTCTGCTTTACCTCCATTTTTATCGCAGTCATAAACTGTTATAAAATCTTCTCTACCTTTTTGTAATTCTTTTAAAACTTCTAAAGTTCTGTCTTTACTTCCATCGTTTACAAAACATAAATGGTAACCAGAGTTTTTATCTATATAATCTATAAATTCTTGGCTTAGTAAACGTTCTTCTTCATTATAACAAGGAATAACAACCCCAACACATCGTTGTTGAATCATGACATCGCTTTTTATAGTTGTATTTTTAACTTCGGGAGCACCAATTAATCGTTTTACACGTGCACAAATTTCGTTCAGGCTTAATGGTTTCTTCATGTAATCATTAATTCCTAATTCAAAACCAGCAGTAATAACATCGTCTTGAGTATTCCCAGATAATACCATTATTGGTGTCGTGTTCTTCTTAGAATTTCTTATATATTTTACAATTTCTAATCCTGAAACACCGGGCATATTAATATCTACAATTACTAAATCTGGATTAAACGAATTATAAAGACTAATTGCAGAAACAGCGTCAGTTTCAATTTTTACATTATATCCTAACTCCTTTAATCTTTTCTGCATTGGTAACAATACTAATTGTTGATCGTCGATGGCTAATATTTTCATGATAATTGATTTTATTATTAATTACATGACAAATGTACATTTGAAGACTCTTTTAAAATTAATATTTAGTCTAAGTTATAGGCATGTGTAGACGAATGGTAGATTTGTGTAGATAAATAAAATATCATACCGCAATTAAATTATTTATCTTTACCAAGTAGCTATTACCGGTCAAGTAATAAATGAAAGAAACCACTAATAAATACTTAATTGTTGCCTTAATTATAGGAATAGCTTTTCATGGCACCTCTATATTCTTTACCTTAGAGACTACTTACGATGCTTTAATTCATTTATTCTTTGCAGACCATTATGCTAATAGTTGGTTTGAACCATGGAACTATAAATGGTATACAGGCTTTACAGTTATGAGCTACCCACCGCTAGTGCATCAATCCATTGCAGCACTTTCATTAATTGGTGGATTAAAGTTCGGTATGTTTACAGTAGCGTTAATAAGTATTGTGCTTTTTATCACTAGTGTTTATCGCTTTTCTTTACTTATTACATCAAATAAAACTGTTGCAGGTTATGCCTCTATCTTGGCTGTTTTTTCATCGTCTTTTGTGGAAACCTTACACGTGTTTGGGCAATTACCAAGTATTATAGGTATATCTGTTTTAATGCATTCACTCCCCGAAATATATTTATGGTTAAAAACAGGACGTTATAAATATCTTTTTACATCGCTATCTTTAATTTCGGTTACGGTAACATCGCATCATGTGACTCCCATTTTTGGAATGATATTTTTCATTTTTCCATTAATTGGTATGGTTATCATGGATGTGTCTAGAGAACAAGTAGATTCTACCAAAGCCATTACAATTAAGGTATTTATTAATAGCTTTTTTAAACTTTTTAAGCGTATTATAAGTTTTGGAATGCTATCCTTAGTCATTATAGTGGGTTGTATTTTACCTTACTGGATAAATTCTAAAAACAACCCCATAACACAAGTTCCTATTCCGCATGGGTCACGAGACAACTTTTTAGAGATTACCTCTTCTGGTTTAGTATTCTTTTTAATTCCATGGGGCGTTTTACTAATTCTATTGCCTTATATATTCTATAGATATTATAGCAAGCGCTATCTGTTTTTTGGACTTTCAATAACGATACTTACTGTTTTAGGCACCGGTGGCACCACTTTTATTCCTAGACTATTTTTAGGAGAAACAGCATTTAACATACTAACTCTAGACCGTTTTACACTTTGGGCGTCTATAATGTCTTTACCCCTTTTTGGAGAGTTTGTATATCGTTTTGTTGAAGGCGATTTAAAACAACTTATTCAGAATAAATTTGGAGCTATTTACCACAGATTAATTGGGGGTTTACTAGCTGGACTCTTTTTATTTATGACCATATTTACGATGAGTCTGAGTTATTTTAGACCATCGCAACCGCAGCAAATAAACATGTTGCCTATTATAAATTTTCTAAATCAAGACCAGCATGATAATTGGCGCTATATGACTTTAGGATTTGGCGACCAAATGGCATGGTTATCTGCACAAACCAATGCCATGAGTGTAGATGGAAATTACCATTCTGCAAGGCGTTTACCAGAATTAACCACGCGACCTATTGAGCGTTTAGAGAATTCTAAATTTAAAGGTGTTGAAGGTATTGGCTCACTACAGCAATTTTTAACCACTCCAGAAAAATATAATTTTAAGTATATTTTTTCTAACGATAAATTTTATGATCCTATTTTATATTTCTGTGGCTGGCAACGTCTAAGGCAATTAGAAAACGGTATTCTAGTTTGGGAAAAGTTAAATGTGCCTCCTGTTTCCTCTATTTTACCAAAAGATGATGTTCCTAAATGGTCAAAAATACTTTGGGGTATTATGCCTTTTTTAACCGTTATTATTGCTTTTATTTTAACTATTCAGATGCTTTGGGTACATGCGTTAAAAACCAAAGTTAAAAGTGTTCCTGATTTTTTAAAGTTCCCGATTAGCTATACTAATTTTTCAAGAACCATTCTTAGAGTAACCCATATTTGGTCTGTAATTCTAGCAATCATTGTGTTTTATGGCATGTATCTATTCTATATAAAAAATGATTCGCATCATTCTCCAGAAAATGCTTTATTAGCCTATTATGATGCTTTAGATTTTAAAGAATTTGAGACTGCACATGGTCTTATAAACCCAAAAAGTAATCTGCCAATTGCTCAGTATATGTTGGAAATATCGGTGACTGATGGTTTATTGAGCTCCTATGCCAAATTAGATGCTATTGAAACCATAATTACATCAGAAACGGATAGTTTAGCTACCGTAAAAGTAAATACCAAATGGATTACACCTCTTGAAAAAATAAGTAAAACCGATTATAAAACGGTAACTAAACTAGATGGTAAATGGTATGTAAACCCTGATGATATTGATTTGGATTTACCTCCAGACCAATTGTATTCTGATAATGTCACAAAATATTTTAATCAAGGGAGACGCCGTATCACCACAGAACAAACCCACCATGAGGATGTATTAAAACAACCCGTTTTAGAGGTTCTTTCAGCTAAACTAGTAAAACACAATGGTAGCTTTGCTTTAATTGGGGAATTACAAAATATAGATAACGTACCTGCCGATGTGGTTTTAAAAGGCACTTTATATAACGATAAGAATAAAGAATTAGCAACCCATAATGCGAAGTATCATGTAAAACACAAACTAATGCCTAAGGAAGTGAGTTCTTTCAAAATTAATTTTGAAGGTATTGCTTGGTCTAAAACTCAAGACTCTATTCCCAAAACATTTAATCCAGATGAGTTCACTCCTTTTGAATTTGAAGAACAACCCACAAAATTCAACTTACAAATTGCAGGTAATGTTTCGGGCTCAGATTTATATAAAGGTACAAGTTTAAGTGCTTTAGATATTTCAGAAGAGAGTATTAAAGGAAAACTATTTAATTCTGGATTGGCAGAAGTCACCATTCCTCAATTATTGTTTACATATTATGATGAAAACAAAAAAATGCTTTGGGTGGATCATCAATTTATTGCAGAGGGTATTAGGCAACAACGACAACAATCTTTTGAATATCCTATGCTTAAAAATGATACCATCACGGTTATAAATGAGGATATGAAAAACTGTTTTGTAAACGGTCTACCAAACGAATCTATTGCTAATAAAGTGGTGCCAAATAGAATTAACAATCAAACGCGCACGGTTTTACAACCTATAAAAAATGCAAACTATAGTTTTATTAAAATTGAAATAAACACCTATATAGGAAACCCTAATTAATGAAGTTGAATTTTACATATCTGCTTATTTCTGGATTGATAGCTTTATTATCAATAACTTCTAATGGAAACAATGGAGATATTCAGCTTCTTACTAAAGAAACTACATTTGAAGCAGGTCAATCTATAATTTTAAAGTTTTCAAGTAATGCTGACGAAACACCTAGTTTGTATGTCAGTAATAGTTATGGTTCTACTATAATTAAACCTAATATAGAATCTGGAATTATAAATTATCAAATACCCCAATCTATAAGCAACAAAACGGGAATTGTTAGTTGGAAATTAATAGCTGATAGTTCACTTTCTGGAACATTCAATATTATATCTAAACAAAAAACAGTGGCTCTAGAAACGTATTTAGGTCCGCCAAGTATTCAAGCTGGTGGAACAGATTACTCTATGTTAATTGTTATTCCAACGGATAGTTATGATAATCCTTTGGCTGACAGCACTAAGGTTACTGTGAAATATCAATTTTTAGACAATCAACATATTGAGGATGTCCTTATAAAAAATAGAATAGCTTATAAAAACATTTACTCAGAAACTAAAACAGGAAGAATATTGGTGTCGTCAGAATGTACAAGCCTAAATTCAAAAGAATACACGGTTAATGTAATACCCGCAATACCAACAAGTTTTGTTATTTCATATCAAAGAAATCATGGCTATGCCGATGGCAACCAAATTACCACCTTTTCAACATCCATTATAAAAGATAAGTATGGTAATATCGTTAGCGATGGTACTTATGTAGATTTTTTTATTAGTAATAATTCAAAACATGTTTTAAAAACTTCTGGCACGTCTATTAACGGTATAGCAAATGCTAAAATGATTCATCCGGATCATGAAGACCAATGGACTGTTAAAGCCTTTGTTGAAGGCATGGCAGAAAGCAACCAAATTGCATTAATTTATAACCCCATAATCTCAGACTTTAAAGCAGTGTTTTCAGAAAGTAATAGAACAATAACCATTGGCCCTTTAAAAAGTTTTATGAATCAAATGATTCCTGATGGCTTGGAAGTATCACTTTCAGTTTATAAAAATTATATAAAACTAAAAACACTTACTAAAAGTTCTTTTGAAGGTTTTGCTACTTTTAAATTAGATAATAACAATTTCCCAAGCAAAAATTATACGCTTAAAATAAAAACGGCTGGCGCTGAGAAAACATACCCTAACATAAAGCTATGACAGTTATAAACAAAAACATATTACGTAGTGCTTTAGTCCTGTCTTACATCGCTATTATTGCTTTTGTGTTATTTGGTATTGGCAGTTTATATAGTTACTTAAACACTGGTGCAGATCGCAGTACCATGCTGCATACAGAAATTAAAAAAATAGACCAATACTTACCAAAAATAGCATGGAGTCCATTAAATAATGAAGGGCGACCAATGGATGAGCAAACTTTAAATGCCATTGAAAATGATTATTTAGATGCTTGGTATGTTAAACATGTGGCTTACAAAACCAATACTTTATCAGGAATTGATGATTATTATACGGAGAGTGCTCGGAAAAACATTAATGCCTTTGTTGAACAAAACACTTCTAAAAACATTTCTATTGAAGGTACCACATTAGAACATCATCTGACTCTAGAATTTTTTAGTGAAGATGGACAATTGGCTGTTGTTACAGATGAAAATGTTATTGAATTTAAACGAGTTTTTGAAAATGAAATACTTGTTTTAGAAACTACAGAGCAAACAACTTATAAAATAATTCTTCTGTTAGAAGATGGTTTTTGGCGTATTAGACACATGATAAAAGAGTCGAGTGACGACTATAAAGATGCATTCGCTCAAGCTACAAATAAAGTTGATATCATTAAAGGTATTAACTATTACCCGCAAGCTTCGCCTTGGGATATGTTTGGTGATACATTTAATACGGTTACCATTGCAAAAGATTTCAAAATCATTAAAAATACTGGATTAAATAGTATTAGGATATTTATTCCTTATGCCGATTTTGGAAAAGCGAATGTTAAACCTGAGAAACTCAATAAACTTATACAAGTTTTAGATTTAGCTGAAGCTGAAAACTTAAAAGTAGTTGCAACACTTTTTGATTTTTATGGTGATTATTCAGTTTTAAACTGGACATTAAATCAACATCATGCAGAAACTATCGTATCCGCATTAAGAAACCACCCTACTCTTTTAGCTTGGGATATTAAAAACGAACCCAATTTAGATTTTGAATCAAGAAATAAAGAATTAGTCATCGCTTGGTTAGATAAAATGATTGATTTAGTAAAATCTACAGACCCAAAACATCCAATAACCATTGGCTGGTCTAATGCAGAAAGCGCTCCAATTCTAAAAGACAAACTAGACTTTATAAGTTTTCACTATTATGAAGATTTGGATGATTTAGAAAACACTTATAAAAATCTAAAACTTGAAATTCCAAATAAGCCAATAGCTATTACAGAGTTTGGGTTGTCATCTTATAAAGGACTCTGGAATCCTTTTGGGAATAATGAAGAAGATCAAAGCGACTATCATAAAAAGGCTCAAGCTATTTTAAGTATTAATGATATAGGTTTTATGTCCTGGACACTTTATGACTTTACAGAAATACCAAAGGAAGTCGTAGGTAGACTTCCTTGGAGAAAACGGGCTCAAGAGTATTTTGGTTTCATCAATAAAAATGGTGAGATAAAACCCGCTTTTAAATACATTGCTAAAGAATAATATCTTCAGACTTATTATAAGTATTCGTTGTATTTAGAACACTAATTTTTTAACAAAACATGGGGCAAAAAAGGCTTCGATTTAATACTATATTAAAGTAGAACTTCTTTAGTATTAGTAGGGTTTTCATTTATTTTATTTAAAATAATAGTTTCAAAAGTATTTAAGTACATATCTGCTATTTGAGACATAGGATGTGCCGTTGCTGCTTTATAATTCACTTTGCCTAATGCCGTTCTATAAGTGTCATTAGTTACTATATTTTCAATAGCTGTTGCTAAACTTTCAACCGATGTAGGTTCAAAAAACTCACCTCTATACCCTTCATCTTGTACTAATAAAGCTAAATCTCCCAAATCTGGCATAACTACCGCTTTACCGTAACTTCCTGCTTGGTGTAATACGCCTGAACTTCCTGTTGTAGAGGTGTATGGAAATACTACTACTGCACTTTCAATAAATAATGTTGGTACTTCATGTTCTTCAACATAACCGGTAAATCGTACTTGTGGCACATGCTTATAATTTTCCTGCACTTTAGCTAAATAACCTGGCACATTTGGGTTGTCTGTTCCTGCAATAACAACCTCTAAATCTAATCCCGTAGATTGTCTTACTTTTTCAACAGCCTCAATCATACTTTCAACCTTTTTATAAGTTCCAAACTTTCCAAAAGTCATAATTTGCATAGGTGCGATTGGCACTTTATATTCTGGTTCTTCAGGAATTTCAAAAGTCCCGTGAGGAATTAATTTTACGTTTTTAGCATTATACTTTTCTTCTAAAATATCAACATACTTTTGCATTGTTACGGCAACGGTATCGGCTTGAAGAATTAATCTTGTTAAACTTGAACCTATAAATCCATAAATTTTCTGCATTAATTTATTACTTGTGAAACCTGCGCTTCCCAAGTCTACTTCTTCAAGTATATTATGTAATAAAACAATGTTTGGAATATTTTTAAGCTTACAAACTAATGGTAACATTAAACCTAATGCTGCAGCAACTTTTTTGTCGCCAAATTTCATAAACTGTAAATTGAATAAAACAGCATCTGGTTTAACTTGGTTTATAGCTTTTGTTACATTTAAAATGTTTGTATAGCTATTAAATGTCCAACATTCTTTAATGGTTATTTTACAACCAGCTTCTGTAAATTCAAAATCTTTTTCACCTTCTGTAGTATCCGTTAATAATACTAATTCTGTGATGTCTTCTTTTTTTCTGAAGTGTTTTACTAAATGGTAAGCATATTCATTTAAAGTGACTTTACTTGGAGGATATGCTGTTACGATTGCTAATTTCATAAGTTTTATTTTTAATGTTATTTACTAATTACAGTACAAATTTGGGGTTTTATTCACCTAAAATCAGTCACTTGTAGATGGGATGACCTTTACTGTAGACGAATGGCAATTCTCTTTAGTTTAAGCTGTTTTAGACTTTATTTGATCGTATTTAAAAAATGCTAATTGAATACCTAACAATAATAACATAGCTATTATTTGCATGTGTACCACTTGTTCTAAACTATCATGATAAAAGATAACTAATGCCATTTGAAGCATCCCGAATACACCTGAAATAACTACAGGAATATATTTATCTAAAGACAAGTAGTAATAGGCGAATATGTTAGATATGGCAAACATTGAGGTTGCAATAGCATATTTCCATAATAATGGAGCCATAGCTGTATAACTATCTCCAAAAAGCAGTGTAATAATAGTTTCTGGAAAACTTACGCAAACCACTATAATACTAATCGAAATGGCAGCAATATAACCTACATATTCAAAAAGTGTTGGCGCTGTTTCTTTTCCCTCTTTTTTAAGTTGAACTACCGTTGGTAATAACAACATAACAAACATCCAAGCAATGAAGTAAACAATTCTACCAATTAAGGCTAAAGAGGCATATAAACCTGCTTCATAAGATTCAAAATAATGTTTTACTAGAAGTATATCGCTATTGTTTATTATGATTTGTGTTAACTCATAAAATGCAGTGATAATAAAGAAGCTTCTTATTTCTTTTGAATGCGTTTTACTTAATAAGAATGCTTTCTTGGGAAGAATACTAGGGAATTTAAATGGTATTAACCCAAATAGAAAGGATGCTAAAATACCAACCGAAATAACAACCGACGATTGTATATCAAAAATTAAAATAAGCCCTAAGGTTATAATTAAACGACTTAACATCTCACTTTGGTAAGTAATAGATAAAGATTTAAAGGCCTTTTTACCTTGAAAAACACCTCTATTTACACTCATTAAAAAGTATAGCGGTACACCACAACCAAAAACAACAAACATATTTGATGACGATGTATTAAATAGATTTTGCAGTTGGTTTGCAAATACTATTATCAGTACTCCCATTAAAACGCCAACCAACAATGCGTTTTTATATATTTTAGAAACGAAACTTTTAAAAACTTCGTTTTCAAAAAGCACTGAGAACTTAGCTGTTACTAATTGAAAGGTCATAGCTGCAAAACTCAATACCAATAAAAATGTAATAAGCACTGCGGCATCTGCAAATTGCGCTGGTCCTAAAATTCTGCCAAGAATTAAATTATATAAATAATTCCCCCCATTTACTGCTAGAACACTTAACATAAATAGTTGCTCTTGAGTAATTTTTTTAGATTTTAAAGTGGCTATAATTTGCATGACTTTAGTTTTAATGTTTGGTTTCTTTTTAAATTATGCTGCTACCGACATATCAATAGATTCGTAAAGATCTTTACAACCATAACCAATAACTGAAAACGGTTTATTATAAAATTCTGCTGCGTCAAAAAGGTCTTCTATAACTTTTAAACCGTTTTTATCAATTGCTGTAACCTTTTCAATATTTATGGTTAAAGATTTTGTGTAAGCTAGTAAGAACTCTAAATGATTTTTAAATTGTTTAACTGTAGTGGCGTTAATAGTGCCCTCTACTAAAAATGTTTCGTTGTTTTCCTTAATTGTAAGTGCCATAATCTCTATTTTTTAATTAATATTTGTATTATTTCTGACACAAAGATGCTTTAAAAATCAGTGTAGCGTCGTTGAATTTCGTTCAGTTGCAGTTTGCTGTAGACGAATGATTCAATACTATTGATTAACTTGCAACTGTAATAAATTAAACAGACTATGCCCTTTAAAAAGTTACTACTATTACTTGTTTTATCTGTATCTACCTTTATTTATGCACAAGACATGCAAGAAGGATTCACCTATTTAGAAACTGGTAAATACCCAAAAGCAGAAACGTTTTTTGAAACTATTCTAAAAGAATACCCCGATAATAAAACGGCAAAACTATGTTATGGGCGTGCTGTTGGTTTACAAGGAGCATCAGAGAAAGCTGTTACTATTTTTACAGACTTACTAAAATTATATCCAAACGATTTTGAAATTAAACTAAACTACGCAGAGTCTTTACTTTGGGATAAAAACTATACGGATGCTAAAACCTTTTATGAACGTTTTATTAAAGAAAACGACCAGAGTTTTCCAGCGCTTTTAGGATATGCCAATACCCTGTCCAATCTTAAAATATATGATGAAGCGTTAATTTATGTGAATAAAGCTTTGGAGGTATTACCAGGAAACCCAAACGCCTTAAACTCTAAAAAATATATCTATTTAGGGTATGCGTATCAAAACCAACAAGCCCAAAATTACGAAGAAGCAGAGCGCCTTTTAAAAGAAAATTTATCGCTTTTTAAAGATGATAAAGACACACTTTTAAATCTAGCAAACTTGTATTTAATTGCTGGCGAATTTGATAAAGCCGAAACCACATACAACACCATAGCCAACAATCCAGTAAATAAAACAATGGCATTAAACGGGCTTGCGCTAGTAAAACATTTAAAAGGTAAAGAAAAGGACGCTTTAACCATTAGTAAAAAAGCGTATAACAGTATATCAACATTAAACGATAAATTACTGATACAACAGACCAAAGAACGATACATTCAAGCGCTTATTTGGAATAATAAATATAAAGACGCACAAGTTTTAATTGATGATTTAAATGAATCGCAACCTAATGAAAATTGGATTTTAGCCTTACGTGCTACTTTAAACATTTATAAGAGTGATTTTAAGAAAAGTGTTATTGATTACAATCGTATTTTACAGAATGATAGCAGTTCTTTTGATGGCAACTTAGGAAAAGCAAATGCTTTAAAAGCCATTGGTTATTATGATGATGCATACCAATCCGCAGAAAATACGTTAACTTTTTACGACAAGCAAAAAGATGCCACCAATTTTATTAAAACGTTGAATACAAGTTTTACACCGTTTTGGGAAACCAAAGTCTCCTATTCTTTTGATAATGGTGATAATAAAGCGTTTGCGATACAAACCAAAATAGAATTTCCGACTTCAACCAAATTTAAGTGGTTAGCAAATTATGGATATAGAACAACCAGCAATAAAGTAACCGTTAACGATGCCACATCAAACGACTTTTCGTTAGGATTAGCTTATCAATTATTACCTAACATTACCTTTAAAGGTACAGCTGGAGTTACTTCTGCAAAAGCAAATACAAGCGATTATACGCAATTAGTAACCGATTTAGCTTTAAACATAAAACCATTTAAACTGCAAGTTTTAGATATTGGATACAAAAGTGAAATACAAAGTTTTAATGCGGAATTAATAGATCGAGAAATCGTGATGAATAATCTGTATGCTAATTATAACCTAAGTACCAACTTCAATTTAGGATGGTTTACACAATATTTTCACACTTGGCAAAACGATGAAAACACGAGAAACCTATTGTTTACTTCACTATACTACAACATACTAAGTAAACCAGCATTAAAAGCAGGTTTAAATTACCAATACATTACATTTAAAAACCAAGTACCTACCATTTATTTTAGTCCAGAAAAATATAACGCTGCTGAAATATTTATAAACCTGATTAAAGATGAAGTGATTACCAAACCCAACGAATGGTTTTACGAGTTAACTGCTGCAACAGGGTTACAATATATTGAGGACGACAGTAGCCAAAGTACATATCGTATACAAGGGAAGTTAGGTTATAAATTTACAGATCGTGCGTTATTAAATCTTTACGGTACCCGAAGTAATATTGCCTCGGCTACTGCGGCTGGTTTTACATTTAATGAAATTGGGTTGCGTTTTAAGTGGTATTTGTGCGGGAAGCCTGTATTTAGAGAATAGAACTTGTCTATTTGAAATATTGAAAACGCTAAAATTTAGTCGTAATTAGGGATGTTTAAACCTAAAAAAATATTTCTTTCTGCAAGAAGAATACCATTAAGTTTTTTAAGCTCTACCACACCGCTTCCAGCTCGGTTCTTTAATTTTTCTTTTTTAGAAACAGTCAATTTAGGGTCGTCAACAAAAACAATTTCATCTATATAATATTCATTTCTATTTGGCTCTTTAATGGTTATATGAATATGCTCAGGTTCTTGTCTATTAGGATATGCAGCTGGCCTAAAAGTAAAAAATGTATACCTCCCCTCTACATCAGTTTTTGCCCATCCACGAATAGACCCATGTCTTTATGCCCATCCTATTTCATTCCCTTTGGTTTCATAAATACTTTCTCTATTCGTATGGTAGATATAGATTATTACATTTTCTGCTGGCGTTTTTCCATCCTTATTAAATACAATTCCAGTTATTTTCATTTTATATTCATTAATATGAAAATTAGGAAGTGTATCTATTGAAGTAATAACTTTATTTCCAAACTCAAAAATAGCTTCACATCCCTCGCAGGGCCCTCCAACAATTTGGGTGGTTTTATTTTTTTTAGTTTGCCCTTGACAAGACATTATGACAAGAATAAAACATAATTTGTATAGCAGATATCTCATGTAAACTTATTTTAACCAACCCCCCGACAAGAAGCGCTATTAAGAATAATCAATAATTCAATTGTTATACTAAATATAATAAAAAAAGAAAAGGCAAAAAACTTGCGTCCTTTGCCCTTTCATTCGAAATAGATTGGTTATTATTCAATTACAAAAGTTCCCAAGTAATTTTTATTCGAATCTCCTTTAAGAATATATTTATAAATTCCGGTGGATAACTTTTCAGAGTGATAAACCGCATATATACCGTTAGCTTCTGATTTTATTCTCTGATTATCAATTGTTCTTCCCATAACATCAATAACTTTGATGCTCACAAATTGAGTTATCTCAGGCAACTTAATTGTAGTCTTTGATTTAAATGGGTTTGGAAAATTGCTTAAAGATTTATTTACTTCGGGCGATTTTTCAATCGATAAGCTTTCTGCAGTCCCGAAGGCTAGTTTATTGATTTTAATTGAAAAAGGTTTGTATATAGCATAATCTCCAATAACCGAGAATACGACGGTTTTAATATTGGTTATAGGTTCCGTAATACCACTAACATTTACAAAATCGTTAAATGAAATGCTATAAAAGGTCTCCGATTCATTTGCAGGAATGGTATAACGTAAACGGTTATTCCAGTCTGTTAAATTCTCGGGCATCAAAATTATTTCTATCGCCTCATTATTTGCAACCTTGAATTGAATACTATTAAAATCAGTTACATTTAAAGTTTGGTCTCTTGGCTGTAAATGTCTAAAAAGATTAACATTACCTTTTACAACGCCAGATACGGATGGTTGTCTTTCTACTTCATATAAATTGTCTTCGTATTCAACCAGAGCGTTTTCCACATTTAAATTATCAATAGTGGCGTAATCTTCCAGATAATCAACACCCCAAGGACCGTCTGTAAAATATAGCGAATCCTTTTGGCTTGATTGCGTTGTAGGTATAGAGAGTTCGATAGCAAACAAGTTACCAGTTTCTATTATAACAGTTTCATGCAAGTTTCCCGTTAAGGTAACGGTATTTTTCATTTTAATCCTATTAGAGACTTCAGTAGCCATAATATTAGCTTCAAAAGTTACAGACTTCGCCTTCGATTTATTGATAATTTCAAGATGAACTGTTCCGTTTAAGTAGAAACCAGACCTTACAAAAACCTCTGGCACATTATTACTTACTGAAGCATGATCTACATTACCAACAAAATCGGTGTCTGCATTGGATTGTTGATTATCATTCGAATCGAACTTACCTAGCTTAGTTAAAGACGTCCAGTTTCCTGATACTGGTTGCAAAGTTGATTGTTGTGCCTCAACATTACAGACGCAAATAATTGTTATATATAGTAATAATTTTTTCATGGTGTTATAATTATTAAGACAAAAATATTTTAAAAGACGCCCTGTTTTTTTATTATTCGTTTAGCTAAGTTTATGTATAGATGAATGGTAGATTTATATAGATAAGCTAATTATCGTTTTACAAATATGTTTGTAAAATAGTTTCTACCATCTTCATCTTTTTTTGTAGAAATACCAAAATCTGTAAACCCTGGATTTTCAATATTTTTTCTATGCCCATCACTTTTTAACCAAGCATTTACGATAGATTGTGCAGAAGAATATCCATATCCTACATTTTCTGAAACGGATGTAGCATTCACTCCCTTTTTTAGATTTTCTGATCGATTAAAAAAATAATCATGACTAGGTTCTCCGTGTTTAACCATATATTGACTGTGAGTAATAGCTTCTTTTGTGGCTTCGTTTAAAATAATAAGTTCTGATAAACCTTTTGAAATTCTGTAAGCATTAATCATCTCAACAATTTCATAGTCCATTTGAGTGTATTCAACTTTTATGTTTGTTGATTTATATTCATCCAGCATTTGAACATCTTCCTCTACAGAACAAGAGATGAATGAAAGATTTAATAATATGATGACTAATACAAAAGATAATTTTTTCATGAGATTCAAGTTAATTTCATGAAAAAACTATTTTAAATGGGAGTCCTATATTTTATTTTTCGATTAGTCCATCTTAAAGTGTAGATGAATAGTAATTAATTGCAGATAATTGATTGAAATTTTTTTAAGCGATAGTTTATACTCTAAAACAAAAAAGGGCAAAAGATTTCTCTTTTGCCCTTATACCAACATATAAAATTATTGATAAAAATATTTTAAACCGTTAAATGTTTTGCGGATTTTTCGTAAGGACGGTACTTTTTTTTGAAAGTTAATATACTGTTATGTTTATATGAATGGTTTAAAGCAAGTTTAAACGCTTCATTAGTTCGGGTCTGTTTGAGCGACTTACAGGAATAACATCTTTCTTAATAAGTACACTATTATCCTCAATATCAATTATTTTTTGGACATTAATAATATAAGAACGATGCACTTTTAAAAACAAATCGTTAGGTAATTTGTCTTCTATTTTTTTTAATGTAGAATGTACGGTGTAGTTTTTCTCCTCAGTTTTTACTTGTATATAATCACCTTTAGCTTCAATTAAGTAAATAGTTGGAATATCTATTTTTATCAATCGCCTATCAATATTAATATACAAATCGTGTCCAGAAGATGTTTCTACAGCGTTTTTAGTTTCCTTAATTCTTTTAGAAGGTGTATCAGAAGACGCCGCCTTTTGAATGGCTTTATCAAAACGATCTTGTGTAATTGGTTTTACTAAATAATCTATAATACAATCATATTCAAAAGCTTGAATAGCGAATTTTGGATCAGAAGTCGTTAATATTATTTTTGGTGGGTTTTTTAAAGTTTCAATAAAATCGAACCCCGTAAAATCTGGCATATGTATATCCAAGAAAATTAAATCAATTTCATTTTGATTTAAATATTTTATAGCTTGCATCGCATTAGGAAAATCTTCTAAAACATTTAAGCTTGGAATATTTGTACAAAGTTGTGCTATGATTGCTCTAGCAGTAGCCTCATCATCGATAATAATACAATTCATAAAATAACATTATAGCGTAGCTAAGAAGTTGGTAATAATTTTTAATATGATTTCAAATTCTGCTTTACCCTCTGCACTGTTCTCTAATAATTTATCTTCAAAATTGGCAGCAACTTCATAACTCTTTTCAAGCCCTAAAATACTAATTTTATGTTTAAGTTTGTGCACATTCTCTGAAGCTTTAATAAAATTATTAGATTTAATATTATTAAGGTAGAGCGCTTTCTCCTCCGGGAATTCCCGTTTAATTACAGCAATTAATTTATTCTGAAACGACATATCATCGCCTGATAATTGTTCTATATAATTTAAATTTGGTGTTTCTTTTATCATTTTTTAAGAGTAAAATAAAATGTTGTTCCCTTACCTAATTCCGAATCTAACCAAATTTTGCCTTTATGTTTTTCTACTATTTTTTTAACTATAGATAAACCAATACCTGTGGAATCCTTGCTTTTATTTAAGAAGTGAAATATCTTAAATATTTTGTCGTGATACTTTTTTTCAATACCCATTCCATTGTCCTTAACAGAAAATTCGTAAAATGAATTTTTCTCTTTGAAATCTATCTGAATTAAGCCAGTTTCCTTGTCCATGTAGCGGATTGCATTACCAACAATATTTTGAAATAATTGCTGTAACATGGTGCTGTCTCCGGTTATGGTGGGTAATGGATTTAAAATTTCTAATTTTATGTGTTCAGGTATGTGCAAAATCTGTTCCATGTCAGACATTACTACATTCAAATCTACATTTTCTTTTGGTGAAGAGTCGATTCCAACACTGGAGTATTCAAGAATGTCTGAAATAAGATTTTCCATTTTTTCTAGAGTAGTCTCTATAAGCCCAAAATTTTGCATACTTATATCATCCAGTTTCCCCTTATTATCCTCCTTTAACCAACTAACTAAAGCATTTATACTTCGTAATGGTGATTTTAAATCGTGAGAAACAATATGGGCATATTCTTGAAGTTCGTTGTTTGTAATTTCAAGATCATGTACAAGTTTTTCTTTTTGTTTTTGTAGATTTTTTATTTCTGTTATATCTAAATGAATACCAATGGATCCAGTAACTTTTCCATTTAAATTGTAGCTAGGGGCACCACTTACCAACCAATTTCTAAGTTTTCCATCTTTTCTTTTTACAATAACTTCGTATGAGTTGGCCAATCCTTTTTTACGATTATTATTTTCAGTTACAATGGTTTCTGTGCTTTTTTCTAAAGTAAAAGTTTCGTTGGCAATTTTTCCAATCAATACTTCTTCATCATATCCTGACATGTCAGCAAAACTATTATTAACCATTAAAATCTTATCATCAAGGTCAACTTCCATAAGACCCAAATTCATATTTGCTATAATGTTGCTATATTTTTGCCTTTGAGATTCTAAACTTTTACGATATTTTCTTCTTAATGTTACATCTCTATAAGTCCATAAATGTCCTTTATAAATACTATTTTCATAAATTGGAATATAATCACGTTCTAGTATTTTACCATTAGCCATTCTAAGTTCTTCTCCTAATACTGCTTTTTTGTTTTTTAACAAATTGTCAATGCTTATCACAAAATCATCAGGGTTTTCTAAAAGACCTTTACTTTGTTCTGCTGAATCTGTACAATCTTGACCGATTAAGACATCTGGAGATACTGGAATACTAAAAAATTCACAAAATTTATTGTTCGTAATCACAATTTTTCTATTCTCATCCTCGAGTAATACTCCGCTATCAAGATTTAGAATAAGGGTAGATAATCTGTTTTCCGACTCTATAAGTTGTTCTTCAGCTTTTTTACGTTCTCTAAAATCGATAGCACTTTTTAATTGTAAAGCAACAATACCTGCTATACTCATTAACATATTTAAATGCTTTTGGGTGAAAAAGTTTACTTCTTCATGTTCTGAATCTATAACTCCAAGCACCTTATCACCAATCATAATAGGTATTGTGATTTCTGATTTTTTTTCTACAATATCTTTTACGTATCTTTTGTCTAGATCAGTATTATTAACAATTTCAGCCTTACCAGATTTTGCTACGGAGCCAACAATGCCAACTCCTTCTTTTAAAACTATTTTATTAACAATTTGGCTATTTTCATCCAATTTTTTTCCAAATGCTGAAATTTGCTCAAGTGTATTATCAGAGTCGTGATAAAGATAAATGACACAATCTTCAGACTCTAAATAATTAGCTATTTTATCTGTTATTTGATGGGCTATTTCATAAATATCAAATTTTCCTAAAATAGATTGAGCAATATCATTTATTACTTCAACTACTAATTCTTTTTCTCTAACTTTTGTAATGTCTCTAATAATTCCTTGTACTGCAACTGCCTCATCATTATCATATATTACACTCGCGTTAACGTGGACTAATTTTGACTCATTTTTAATAGTATTTAAACTTATTTCAAAATCCGTTAAAGTTCCTTTTTTTAGTAATTTTTTAAAAGAATTAGTAACAACTTCCGTATCGGAAGGAAAAACCATATCAGTTAGATTGAAATCTACTTTTTCACTCTCAAAACCAAACAAATTAACCGCGGCATTATTCATTTTTAGAATATTACCAGTTAAATCCATGATAACGTATGCGTCTACTATGTTTTCAAAAACCCCTTGCAATTGGGAGTCTGTTTTGTTAAGTAATTTTTCTAATTCAGAATACGATTTTTGGAGAAGCTGTTTTGATTCAAATAATTCAGCCGATTTTTGTTCTAAAATTTTTTCTGCCGCTTTTCTAGCAGTTTTTTCGCGAGTGAGAGCTCGCTGTAAAATGTCAATCTGATTTTGACTCATTAATTCTTATTAATTACAAATCTAACTTCTGTACCGTCTTCTTTCAATTTCTCTAAAACAATAGTTGCTGTTGAGTTAAAATGTTCAAAAGTCTTATTCATTAAACCTAAGCCAAAATGATGCATCGCTCTACTCGATTTATAAATCATTACTAGTGAGTTATCTGTTTTTTTAATAACCTCAAAAGTTGGCAGCTCTGCATCAGGATATATTTTTCTTACCTCTACATGAATATGGTTTTCTATTGAAGAAATCATTTCTATAGGGTCGTTATAAGTAGCCATAAGTCCTGGGTAACTCTGCTCTAAAACACTAAAAAAATGTTCTGCATAAACTAACAATAAATCATCAATTGAAATTCCAGTATTAGTACTTAAATGTTGAAGTAATTGAAGCATTTCGGAAAACTTATAAGTCCCTACAGATGTATAAGCACCTTCAGACTCTAAGTTTGATGAACTTATTATCCTATCAACCATTTCAAGACCAAACTTAACTTCAACTAAATCTAAGAACTCTGTAAATACAATACCCTTCATTAAATATGTTTTAATTCATTTATACTCCAATATGCCAACAACTTATCTATTTTAGTAACATAATCCTCATATTTCAATGGTTTTAAAATATAGCCAGCAATACCAATTTTATAACACTCTAATAAATCTTTTTGATTACTTGAAGTTGTTAGAATGATGGTCGGGATATATTTTAATTTCTTATCTTTTTTAAGTATGTTTAAAAACTCAATACCATTAATCTTCGGCATGTTTAAATCTAACAAAATAATATCTGGTATGCTATCTTTTTGTTCTAAAATTTTAAGCGCTTCCTCACCATCATGAGCTTCAACTATTTTATGTTTAAGTTTTAAGGAAGAAACTGTCCTATTCATTTTCATTATTTCAATTATATCATCTTCAATTAGAAGAATTTTTAAACTGCTACCTTTCATCTTTTCAATTTTAAAAGTGAAATTAGTTTAAATGGAAGTAACTAAAATTATCCTTCGATAAATTGATATTAACTGTCGACGGATAACAGTTTAGTGTCGACGAATGGTTTTTGAGATTTGGAATTATGCAGCTGTAGTTCGCAGTAATCTAGACGTATTAATTGTGTTAATTTTAGAAATTAATTTAGCCGTCTCTAAGTCGTGATAAAAGTCTTGTGAGAAGAAACGACGCTGATCGTCTGTTATATTAATTTCTAATAGACTAATAAACTCTAGATGTTTTAGGCTTTTGTTTAAAGTATATTCTTCCGTTGATTCTAATGAAAACTCTTCTTTCGTGCAATCAATATTTTCTACACTTAATTTAATATGCTCCGTTTTAGAATTAAGCATTAAAAAATTAACTATTGTTCTCAAGCTGTTGTTAAATGTGTTTTTCATTAGTACGGTTTTCAAATCTACTTTATTTAGATTACAAATTTACATACGTATATCGAAAAAATTAAAATGAATCTTTAAATGAAAGCAATTACTAGTTAAGAACAATAAGAAGTATCGACGAATGGTTTTTTGCCAGCCTTATTTTACTAGAGTTTTCTTTTCAAAACTACTTTTAGGCGCCTCACAAAGCGAGCATTCATAATCCGAAGACAAACTTTCAAAAGAAGTGTTTGGAGCTATCTTTTGTGTAACATCGCCATAAACTTCGCTATAAATCGTCATACATTCTGAACACTGATAAACCTCTTCCTCAGTAGTTTCTTTATTAGAAACTTGAGCATTTTCCTCTTCTTTTTCCGTTCCTAATTGCTCGAAATATAATTGGCTTAATTCCATTAATAGACCTGGCAATTCTACTTTATCTACATCTTGCACATGCATGATATATTCTTGGGTATTTGGGTCGAAATTTCTAGCATAAAGCAAATTGTAGGTGTCTCTTATTTTGAAACCTCCAACAACTTCTGGTTGTCTGTTTTTTTCGATTACTATTGAAGTAAAATTATAGGTATCACTATTATAACTTGTTATCCCGAAAGTTAAACCATAAGTACTTATATCGTTTTGATCGAAATTGGTAACTAAGTACTTTTTTAAGCTTAATGCATCTGTATCATTAACCGGTAAATGCCAATTCATCTCCAACATAGAGTGACGCACATTTATTCCGTATTTACCTAAAAACTTTTCCCATTTAAGTTTTGATTGCAACGGAATTCCTTTAACAATAAATGATTTCCATGGCGTGATAGAAATTTTACCTATTTTATTTTCTGAACACAGCTCGCACATGGCTTTCAAAAAAGGAATATCATAGCGGTTATTTCTCCAATATAACCCTAACCAGTAGCGGTCTGTACCAATACGATTCATCCCTTCATAATATGGGAAAGGATAAAACGGAACTTCCAAAGGTTTATCAACGGTTCGGTTATCGGTATCGACAGCGTCGTTTACTAAATCGAAAACGGTTTCGATAGTTTCTGGTTCCTCCATTAAAATGTTTTCAATGGCAAATTCTATTTTTCCCATATCCCAACTATAAATAAGAGCTGGATACATTTTTGTTTTTTCCCAACCTGGAAGTCTTAAATACAAATACCAATAATCTTCATGCTCTGACGCTACAAAATTAACGTTTCCTGTAAATAATGGTACTAAGCGTTGTTTTGGATCGGTAACATTAATACGAAGTTTTGGATGGTGTTTAAATTGCTCTAACACATACAAATACCTGTCGCTTGTTAACCATGAGGTGTTTTGTAAAATTTCGGCAGACACATAAGATGAGGCGATATTTTCAATACCATCGCGCTTAGGTTTTACAAATTGAATTTTATTAAACTGCTCGAACTTACTTTCATCAATAGCTTCGGGAAAAATAATATCTTGACGCGAACCAAAAGAAATGGCATCTAAACCTAAAGCCTCTGCGGCTTCGCAAATGTATTTTAATTCTCCTGGCGATAAAACACCACCGTTAATTCGTAATCTATATGGCTCTGTCATTATGCTAACACTTTTGAATTTTGAAGAATCTCGCGAACTTCGGTTTTACAACTTCCACAACCTAAACCGGCACCCGTTTTATTACACAATTCGGTAAAATCGGTACAACCACCTGCAATGGCTTCTTCTACATTGCCCTCGCCCACTTGACTGCAGGAACATACTAGTTTTCCCAAAACAGGTACATCATTTGAAGACCCACGAAGTAATTTGTCGCGTTTATCAGCCATTTCAATTTTACTTTCAATCATGGTTTTAAACTCGGCAAATTCATTTTTATCGCCCATTAAAACAGCTCCAATCAATAAATCGTCTTTAACAATACACTTTTTGTAATACCGCTTTTTAATATCTGTAAAAATGATTTCTTCATAGCTATCATCATTATCAGGCACATTAATTTCGCCAATGCTACAAAGACTTAAATCGTTGAATTTTAGAATATTCATCAATACTGATCCGTTATATGCAGAACTAATATCGCCGGCAATATAATTGGATAAAATGTTGGCTTGCTCTTCTGCTGCCGATGTAATTCCGAATAACTGATTCTTGAATTCTGCAATTTCACCAATGGCAAAAATATCTGGATAGGAGGATTGTAAATGCTGGTTTACCTTCACGCCTCTTCCGCATGAAATGCCATTTGCTCTGGCCATTTCAATGTTTGGAATGGTACCAATAGCGTACACAATAGCATTGGCTGTTATAAACTTTCCACTTTTTAAAGTGATGTTTAGCTCTCCTGTATCTTCATCATCAAACACAGTACTTACTTCATTATCAAAATAAATTTGAATCCCTCGCTCTTGAACATCTAATGCCAATAATTTACTAGATACTTTATCTAACTGACGCTCCATTAACCGCGACCCACGCTGTACAATGGTAATTTTAGCGTTTTTATGTTTCATGGCTGCGGCGAGCTCTAAACCAAGCAATCCGCCCCCAACTATCACCACGTGTTGCTCTTCTGGCGGTAATCCTGTGGCGTCTAAGTAGTTTTTAAACCTATCGGCATCACTTTTATTACGCATGGTAAACCGGCCAGGAAGATCAATTTGAGCATCCTTAGGAACAAACGCCCTACTCCCTGTTGCCAGAATAAGCTTATCAAAGGTATGGGTATCCCCATTACTATCAGTAACCTTCTTGGCATCCCCATCAATGTTCGTAATAAAGGTTTCGGGGTGTAATTTAATGTTGAGTTTATCTAATTCCTTGTTTTTTATTTTTAAAAGTTGTTCCCAAGTTAATTCTTCGGTGACATACTCTGGCAATAATACACGGTTGTAAAAAAGATTTGGTTCTTTTGAAAACACATGGATTTCATCCTTTTCATTATA
>NZ_JBATHX010000399.1:0-2072 GCF_049667265.1 Algibacter sp.
CCATGTCAAAGAAATATACAATAAAATCTTAATTTTAACATAATTAAAAAGGCCTTTACTCAAATGAACCATCAATCATTTCGCGGTCATTTAAGTAAAATATAATGCCAAAAACGTCATGGAATAATACCCAAAACTGAACAATGAAGTTAATTAACTTTTTCTAATTTTAACCAGAATTAATACATTAATTTCATGGTTAAATTCTCTTCCACTTTAATTTGTCCTGAATTAACAATGGTGTTATTTGATTGTTCATTATTCTTTGCGCCCCACAATATAGAAACAAATGGAACTGGGTTATTTTTAAAAGTATTACCGGTAATATTTACATTAACAATGCCTCTATGATTCAAAAGTATTTTAGTGTCTTCCTTTGATCCACAATTTGTAAATGTTGAGTTTGTAACTATTAAATTACCCCCAATAGTAGATTCATCATAACCACCTCTGTAATAATCAATAACATTTGCTTTTACATTATTAAAATTACAATTGTTTACAGTTAAATATTCCGTATTGTAATCGCCTTTATCATTCGTTTCTTCTGAAAGTTCTATGCCATTTTCACAATTAGAAATTGATGCATCACTAAATGTTATACGTTCTGCAAAAGATTCTTTATAAGCCTTTAGAACATAATTAAAATTACTTATTTCAGTATTTGAAACGGTTAGTCCAAAATGATTTGACATGTTTTCTTTTAAACTTGCAAAAGCATTATTTGAATCATTTCCTTTTAATATCAAATTACTAACTGATAGTTTTCCTTTAGGATTCAATTCGAATAAAGCGGTATTAGCTTCACCAGAAAAAACAATTTGTGCTTTTGTTCCTTCTTTAGATTGAAACTTTATTGTTTTATTAATTACTAATGATTTGTTCACGTTATAAACCCCATCATTTAATTCAATAATATCACCGTTAGTTGCACCATCAATTTTAGCTTGTAACTCATCTGCATTAGAAACTATATAAGTTGCTGGCGTTTTAGCTTCAGCCACGTTTGAATACCATGACGTACCATATTTTGATTTATCAAGAATATTAGGGTTGGTAATATCGGTTCCTAAAATGGCTCCAATACTATTGTTTTCATTTCTGGATTTACCAAATAAGTCTTTTGTTATCATATTGAAATCATAACCATTATATAACTCAATATCGCTTGGAATACCTGTTGGAATAAATATGTTATCCGAAATTTTTTCAAGACCCAAAGTGGCTGTTACAATACCTCCATTATAACCTTCAAATTTAACTCCTTTATTATCGACAATATTACTTTTAAAGGTAACGCCATCGGCTTTGTCATTTTCAACAACAATTGCATCTAACCCTTTTTCATTATAAATCACATTGTTTGCTACCGTAGTTCTAATGGCACGTGCTGAACGGATTTCAGACTTAGGCAACACATCTGCCTGAGCGATATTTGTACCTACTCCAAATTGCCAAGGTGCGCTACAATTAACATAGGTATTATAAGCTACAACAACATCTGTAACTTGGTTGTACCTATTTTGAGGTGATTTTGGAATACCATTCATTACAGCCAATGGGCTTCTAAAACTTTTTCCTTTTAAGTTGAAAAAATAATTATTTGTTACCCAATGTCCTGTATTTATAATTCGAATACCACCATAATTTTCATTAACACCATCACCAATAAAATAATTACCATCAATGGTGCAATAATTCCCGTGTCTTGTTACAAGCGATCCTTCACTTTTGTAAAACACGTTGTTTCTAAATTCATTGAAGTTCGTTTTGCTCGATATCACCTCAACCTCGCCATTGCATTCTTCAAATAAATTATTGGCAACCATGGTATAACTTGGCGCCATTGATGTAAAACTATTTCCTAATTGTATGGTTTCTCCACTTGGGCCGCCTTTTACAGGTCGTGGTCCAAAATGATTATTCACTATTTGGTGGTAGTTATTTATACTTTCAATGCCTTCTAAATTAACTCGAATGGTTGGTCCTCTATTGGTTTTACCAGCTATATAACAATTGCTAAGCTCGTTATGTCTGCCCCAAAAATTCACCCATAAATCGCTATCATCACG
>NZ_JBATHX010000400.1:0-34578 GCF_049667265.1 Algibacter sp.
GGATAAACGACTCCAAAAAACATACTAGCAGCTTTTCTTGTGGTATACAATTCAAATGCTTTAGTTGGCATGTTTTCATTAGGTATTTCTGGGTTAATAATAGTTGTAAACCAGTTATTGACACCACCTTTTAAAACTCGTAAATTGCTATATTTTAACCTTGTACAAATAGCCCATGCTTGGTCTGCATAAAAATTATCGTCAGAAAAAAACACGACATCATATTGATTCTGATTTAAGTAAGATTCAAACTCTTTATCTAATAAGTTTTTTAAAGGAATATTTAAAGCATTTGGAAGCGTGTATTTGTTATAGCTTTCTTTGTCTCTAACATCAATTAAAATAAAAGAAGGGTCTTGACTAATTATTTTATCTGAAATTTGATCTGAAGAAACATATCTTTCAAGACTAATAAAATCACTCAATAATTGGTCTGCAGGCAAACCTTCATTTTTTTCATACTTAGGTAGTAATACTAATCCACCAGCAAGTAGAATAAGTATGACAGCCATCATTTTGTATCTAAAAGATAAAATTTTTGCAATTCTTTTTTTATCTATTTTCATGTTTTTTATAGTTTAATAGAACACCTTTTTTATTTTTTTTCTAACTACATCTGCAACTACAAACGCTACAATAGCGATGATAGAAAAAATAAATATTGTCCAATACGGGTTCCAATTAAATGAATCCATTAAAGTGATGTTTCCTAAGAAATAGCCATTGTATATTGGTTCAAAGAAGGTGTATAATTCTGAAAATATAAAAACCCCAATTAAAATTCCTAAGACATAAATCCAAGCATCTATTTTCCCTATTGCTACACCGCATAAACTAGTGCCTGGGCAAAATCCACCGGCAATAAAACCAACACCCATAATGGCACCACCAATTATTGCTCCCCAAACATATGTTGGGTGAATGTATAATTTAGTGACATCTACAAAACCTAAATAATCTAGATAGTAAATACCAATTACGGCAACTACGGCTGCTGTGAAAAACACTTTTAAAACAGCAAAATCGTAACCATAGAAAACGCCAGCCATTTTTCTTGACGAAGAAAACCCGGAAGACTCTAAAACAAAGCCAAAGGCAATTCCGATACATATGGCAACAATACTATCCCATTGTGCTGGAATAATGCTACTAGAAATTAAGAGTTCCATTTTTTATATTTTTAAATTAAATCCAATTTTTTCTAAAGAAATAAGCAAAAGCGTAAGCCGTTCCAAAAATGGCTAGCATGGTTATAAACCCACCAGAGGATAAAACAGCCATTCCACTTAATGCTGCACCACTTGTGCAACCTCTAGCAATTTGAGCCCCTAAACCAAATAAAACACCACCAATAAGAGCAAAAACCAATCTGCGTTTACTAGATATTTTTGGTGAATGTTGTATTCTCCATCTAATTCTTCCTGCTAAACTTCCGGAAATAAAAGCACCAATAATCACTCCGAGTGCCTCAAAAACCAACCAAGTATTCATGGGCGTTTCGTCATCTTTTACAAACTGGCTGTAATAGGCGTTGTTTTCTGCATGTGTTGGTGATACTTTATCTACAATGGTAACAACACTACTCTTCATTGCGCCACTTGCACCTAATCCTCTTCCGGTTAGTAAAAATGTAAAAATGATGATGACACCTAGTAAAAATCCACCAAAATATGGATTCCAATAAATGTGACTATTTTTATTTTTTTCTTTTTTCATAATTAGTGGTTTTAATAAAGAAATCTTGTTAACTGTCCTGCTTCAACCATTACAAACCTAAAAATAAGTCCTCCCAAAATTACTAATAGCGCGGGTACAACTACAGGAACTTTAAACCCTATAAGTTCTATAAACTCGAGGACTGCGGGTACTATTAACCCTAATATTACAACAAAACCAAAGAACATTAATGTAAAATCTCCATTTACTAGCAACTGCATAGCTTCTAGTTGCACTTGAGAACCTGCATAATACCCCATAATCATGTGTGTTATTAAAGCCAATTCAATAATGATTAATCCTAAATCTATTTTTCCAAAAAGATGTTTTTCAGTCTTAGTTTTTGATAGTAAAATAATGGCTGCAGCTCCAGTAGAAAGCCCAGAAACTAAAAATAATGGACCTAAAATAGCATTATTCCAAAGTGGTCTTGCATTAAAAGCAGATAATAAAATACCTGTATAAACTCCTAAAATTAAAGCTAATGGAATTAGGGCGTACGCAATATTTTTTCTGTTTTTTATGATGAATTTTTCAACTGTATTTAAAAATTTAAAACGCTTAAAAACTTTTAGTTTAGCTTCTAGTTTTGGGTAAACTTCTCTATAATAACTAAAGGTCCAAAGAAAAGATAAAGGTGTTGTGATTAACAAAACCCATGCTCCCCAAGACATTGGCGATTCTATTCTAAACGTGGTATATAATTGCCATGTGTATAATGGGTGTGTTAAGTCATACACCAAAGCCAATAACCCTAAAGATAATGCTATAGGCGGAATAATAGATGCTGTTTTTACAGCTGTTGGATATTCATCTGCTTTGCCTAATATATAGAGTAAAGCTCCAAAAAACAATATACCAGCAGCAAGTCCTCCTAAAAATAAATAGACTGCTATTGGCCAATGCCAAATTTCTAATGAAGGATCAATATTAGGAATATGTCTTCCGCTTGTGAATAATTCTTCTTGCATCGTATTGGATTTAAATTAAGTAAAATACATGTGGATCCGTACCAGCTTCTGGAGCTAATGTTTTGTGTTTTCTATTCTTTAATAGTAGTGATACTTCACTATTCGGGTTATCTAAATCTCCAAAATACATACATTTAGTAGGGCATACAGAAACACATGCAGGAAGTTGTCCTTTTTGAAGTCTATGATGACAAAATGTACATTTGTCTACATAACCATCAGGATGTTGATAACGCGCATCATAAGGGCAGGATTCTATACAAGCACCACAACCTATGCATTCATCTGCAGTTACTAAAACAATGCCACCTTCAACAATATGACTGGCTCCTGTTGGGCAACATCTCACGCAAGGTGCGTTCGCACAATGGTTACATCTTTCCGATTTTAATTCTAAAACAATATTTGGATATGTGCCATCTACAGTTTCTGTAATCCAATCTCTGCAATAGCCAATTGGAACATTATTTTCTGTTTGGCAAGCTACCACACAATCACTACATCCAACACATTTTAAAGTGTCTATTACCATTGCATATCTCATATCTCAGAAGTTTTATGTGGGTTGTCTTTTAGAATAGTAACAAAATTGCCTCTCATACCAGTTCCTCCCATAATTGGGTCAATAAAAATGTTCGATATCATTTGTGTATCATCAATACCTTTTCCAAAAGCTCTAGTTAATTTTTTATTATTTACTCCAAAACCATGAACTAGGTAAACAGAATCCCATCTTACTCTTTCCGTAACTCTTACTTTTATTGCAAAATCAGAAATAATTCCATCCTGGTTTTTTAACCAAACTTCTTGATTTGTTTTTAAATCTAAAATTCTAGAAACCCTAGGATTTACCCAGAGTTTGTTTTCACTTTTCAAATCGGTTAAATTTGGGTTGTTTGACGTTCTACTGAAAGTATGCATTGGCGACCTTCCATAATTTAATCTATAAAATCCTTGAGGTGCTTCTGGGTGTACTTTATATTTTGGTAAAGGATCAAAACCTAAATTTTCTAATTCTCTAGAGTATAATTCTATTTTACCACTATTAGTTCCAAATTGATAAACTTCATTTTCATTCATATACATGGAACCAGATGTTCTTGGATATTTTTTAACTCCAATTTTTTCCATTTCTTCTCTAGAAGTGCCTAATTCTTTTAGTTGCCAATCAATTACTTCATCATAATCGTTATAATCAAAGTACTCATCTAATCCTAAACGAGTTCCTAATTCTTTCGCAATCCAAGCGGCAGGTTTTGTTTCGTATTTTGGTTTTGTTGCAGCAAATCTAACGGCAACAGAAGGCTCTCTGTTAGTTGAAGAGCGTAACACGTCTGAACGTTCTAAATACGTGCATTCTGGAAGAATAACATCCGCATAACCTGTAATATCCATTGGCATGGTGTCTACAACCACTAAAAATTCTAAAGCTTCTATCGCTTCTTTTAATTGTTTAGTGTCTGGAATAGATTTAATTAAGTTAGTTCCTGCAACCATCCAAGCCTTAACAGGATATTCTGGGTTTTCATTAGGGATTGAAGATCTAATTACTTCATTTGTTAATCCCATTTGAGCTAAAGGATATGCTTTCCCAATATCTCTCCAATCCCATTTTGGGTGTGGATAAGGCGGATGTGGAAACTTAGGAACCGATTTTTTTTCTTTAAAATAAAAACCACCTTTACGTCCCCAAGAACCTAACAGTCCATTTAAAATAGCAATGGCTCTTTCTCTTTGTGTATCATCTCCATACCAAACAACATGTCTGCCTGGATGAACAATTACAGAAGGCGCGGCATTTGCCATGGCTCTTGCCGTTTTTCTAATAACTTCTGGTTTTATAGTTGTTATACCATAAGCCCATTCTGGAGTAAATTGTTTAACATGTGCTTTTAATTCATCAAAACCTAAAGCATATTTTTCAACATAATCTTTATCGTAAATATCTTCTTCTATTAAAACATGCATCCAAGAAAGTAATAAGGCAATATCTGTTGCGGGTTTAATAGCTAACCAATGTTGAGATTTGCTTGCAGCCGTTGAAAACCTTGGGTCTACTGTAATAATAGTTGCGCCATTATCAATGGCATCAGACATTTCTTGGACCTGTGAGTTGTGCATATTTTCACCAATATGAGAACCAATAAGCACTAAACATTTAGTATCTCTAATATCAGTTGGTTCTGGTGAACCTACCCAAGAACCATAGGTTAAACCAAAAGCCGTTTCTCTAGGTCCTCTACATTGTGCAAAAGCGGGTTCTGCGATGGTATCTGAGCCAAATGCTTTAAACAAATGTTCAAAATGTGAACCTGGAGTTCCATGTTTAAGTAATGCTAATGATTCTGGACCATAGGTATCTTTAATGCCTTTAAATTTTGATGCTACTAAATTTAAAGCTTCCTCCCAGCTTGCTTCTCTATATGTTTGTTCGCCATTAATAGTTGTCCTTATTAAAGGTGTTTTTAATCGGTCGGTATCCGTATACATCCCAACACCACCAGTTCCTCTTGGGCAAAGTCTACCATTACAATGTGGGTCATCGTCATTTCCAATTATTTTTTGAATATTCCCTGCATCATCAGAATATGCCCAAGCAGCACATTTCCAAAAGCAAACTTCACAATAGGTGGCTGTTTTTTTTAATTTTTTTGCAATATTTTGAGCTACTAACTCATTTAAATATGATTTTCCACCAACGAGATTCAATGCTGATGCAGAAGCGGCAATTCCTCCTAATCCGAGTGCCGATATTTTAATAAATTTTCTTCTTGAAGTAGTCATACAAGCAATAATTAGTTTGATGTAAAATTATTGACTTATACTCTTTAAAATCATGATAAAAGTCATTCAATTGCTGATTTTTTGGTAACAAATGTTACATAGTGAATAGTCTATCCATCAGTAAAAGTACTTCTCATATTATTTTGTTGTAAATTTGATTAACTTATCTTTTAATGAAGAATAATAAATATCCAGTCGCACTTTTTGTGTTATTTTTGTTATTATTTTTAGTGCTATTCTTAGCTAGAAATAAGGCGTATTTTATTCAAAACAACACGTATCAAGATGGTATTGAAAAAATTCAAATTTCAAATACGGAATCTTGTCTTCAATGTCATCAAAATACTAAAGGCTATTCAAAATATCATAATCCTGAATTGATAGGTTGTGTAAGTTGTCATTTAGGAAATAGCGCTTCTCTTGATAAAATCAAGGCTCATGAAGGCATGATTTTAATTCCTGGAAATTTATCTGATGCCAAAGAAACTTGTGGCAAATGTCATCCTAGTGAATTACATAAAATTGAAAACTCTTTAATGACTACAAATAGTGGCATTGTAGCGATTGATAAATTTGTTTTTGGTGAAGCGGATAGTTTGGATTATCACTATCATATTAAAGACATAAAATACACGGCAGCAGACAAACATTTACGAGATTTATGTGCGAATTGCCATTTAGGAGCAGAAAAAACGAGCTTTGGCCCAATAAATCAAATGAGTAGAGGAGGTGGTTGTAATGCCTGTCATTTAAACTATTCGGATGAGGCCAAAGAGGATTTGGATAATTATTTAACTTCTAATAAAAGTGAATTACCTCAATTTCATCCAGCAACAAATATTTTTGTAAATGACACCCATTGTTTTGGTTGCCATAGTCGTTCCAGTAGAATTTCTACAAATTATATGGGCTTGCAAGAAACGCTTTTAGATGCAAGTGAAATCATTGATAAAAATAATTACACGGTTTTAGAAGATGAGCGCGTATATAAAAATCTTGAAGAAGATGTTCACCATTCAAAAGGCTTGTTATGTATTGATTGTCATTCTTCACATGAAGTTATGGGCGATGGAAAAACTTATGCGCATGCTGAACAAGCCGTGAAAGTGCAATGTGCGGATTGTCATTATAATGATAAACCAAACACCATTCCGTTTGATTCTTTGGATACGGAAAGCAGATTGGTATTTTTACATCGCGATTATAATCATAGCGATAAACAAATCATTGCAGTACAAAAAGACAATCATCCGTTGGTTAATACTTTTGTAGATTCCATAGGAAATGCCTATTTAATTGGTAAAGGGGATGGATTGCTTCATAGTTTGAAACCTCAGTCAGAGGTTTGTTCAAGAGATCATGCTCATAAAAATGTAAGCTGTTCTGCTTGCCATTCGTCTTGGACATCACGTTGTATTGGTTGTCATAATCAATATGATGGAAACGAACCAAGCGCCTTCGATTTATTAGATAAAAAATTTGTTAAAGGACAATGGAAAGAATATGTAGCCGAATTTTCGTCATCATTACCGGCCATGGGCGTGCGAGAACATCATGGCGAAAAAACAATTGAGCCCGCTATTCCAGGAATGATTATGACTATTGATTTGAATAGTTATAATAAAGATGAATTAGAAAAAAAACTATTGTTTCATAGATTATACGCTCCAAATTCGCCACATACTACTTCAAAAAATGTGAGAGATTGTGCGTCATGTCATTCAAATGCTGCGACCATAGGTTATGGAAACGGAACATTGGTTTATAAAATAGAAAACAACCAAGGTCAATGGGTTTTTACGCCCGAATACGCATTGAATAGTCATGATAATTTACCAGAGGACGCATGGATTCCTTTTTTAGAAAGCGTAAATAAGAAAACGGTAAACTCAACACGAACAGATTTTAGACCTTTTACTGTTAATGAACAAAAACGAATACTTTTAGTAGGCGCTTGTTTGCAATGTCATAAAGATGATTCTGAAGTGATGAAACAAACATTAAAAGTAGGGTTGAACACCATACTTAAAAAAGTAAGTACTTCTTGTGTGCTTCCTAAAAATTAGGTTTTAAAACCTTATTTTTCGATTTTTTAATGTTAATTGCGGTTTAAACTTATAAATGATAAAAGTCATAGAATTGGAAATAATCGATGAGTACTTTTAGCACTAATTTAACTAATTTAATAACAGCTTATGTTTATGAAACCATCCATTTTTTTGGTTGAATTTTTATTGCATGACTTAAATATTTACAATTATGAAAACTAACATTTTAAAATTTTTATTTTTAATTTTTTCAACCTCCGTTTTTGCGCAAGCAGGACACATTATGCAAGGTGTTGGCGCCGTTAATATGTCTATGGGTGGTGCTTCAACAGCGCAACCATTAGATATTTCTGGGGCTTTACAATGGAACCCTGCAGCATTATCAACTTTTGATGATAAAATAATAAAATTGGATGTTGGTCTGTTCTTTTCCTCACCAGAATTATATTCCACAGTTCCAACACCAGGTGGACCTTTTAGTGGGAATACTGAAGACGATAGAGGGATTTCTCCAATGCCGGCTGTAGCCATGGTTTGGGGTAAAGAAGACTCAAAACATACGTTTGGTGTTTCGGCTTTTGGTATTAGTGGTTTTGGGGTAACTTTTCCTGAGAGTATGACAAACCCAATTAATATGCCTCAAAGCATGGGTGGTTTCGGCCATATCGAATCCGATTATCTTTTAATGCAAGTTGGACTATCTTGGGCTTATGAATTAACCGATAAAATATCCATTGGTGTACAACCAAATATCGATTATTCTGCATTAGAGTTAGCACCTAACCCAACAGCAAACCCTTCGGCAGCTGGTTATCCTTCAACTGATAAGGCTTCCGCCATTGGTTTTGGAGCACAAGTTGGTGTGTTTTATGATTCGGGCGCTGGATTAAAACTAGGGGCATCCTATAAAACGGCTCAAAAGTTTAGCGAATTCGAATTCAATAACACGTATTTGGATAATTCAACAAGCAAAAACAAATTTCAAATGGATTATCCAGCCATACTTTCTCTAGGTGTTGGGTATTCAACAAATGCTATCGATTTTGCATTAGATTTTAGACGTGTAGATTATGAAAATACCGATGGTTTCTCAACCACAGGATGGACACAAACGGCTTCGGTTGCAGGTTTCGGATGGAAAAATATTAGCATTTTATCGGCTGGTCTACAATATAAAGGCATTAATAAATTACCATTGCGAATCGGTTACACATACAGTTCAAACCCAATAGATGAAAGTGTAACGTTCTTTAATATTCCAGCTACTGCAATCATTCAGGATGCGTATCAATTCGGTTTAAGTTATGTGGTAAATGATACCTGGAAAGTAGACGCTGTATACCATTATGGAGCTAGCAATGGCGCAACAGAAGGGCAACTATTATCGCCTATGATGATATCTCAAAGCAATCCATTGGGTGCCATTCCAGGATCATCAATATCTTATGATATGAAAACATCTATGATTCAATTTGGATTGAGCTATACGTTTAATAGCGCGAGTAAATAATAAAACTTAAAATCTTACAATTTCATTTTTTTAAAACAGCCTCTTTTATAGAGGCTGTTTTGCTTTAAAGCAAAAATGAGGCTGTCATATTTGTTTTAATGCCTAAGTTTATTAATTAGGATTTTTTTCTTTTTAAAGGTTTGTTTATTTCAAATTGAGAAGATGATTATAAAAGAAATGGAAAACTACATATGTCTCCCAATTGCTGAGATTTTAATTTTTCTTTCAGAATTGAGTTATAATTAGCCGTAGTTTATTTAGGTTTTACATCCTTTATAGTGATTTATATCATTTTGAGAGACATTTACAAGTACTATATTTGAATGAGTAATAGGCTTTTACCATGTTGAATTCAGCTAAAATAAAATCATTCTTTGTAGAAATTGGTGAGCTCACTTATTTTGGGCAACGCTTTTTTAAGGAGCTCTTCTCTAAACCTTTCGAGTTTAAAGAACTCTTAAAACAATGCTATAACATTGGTAATAAATCGTTATTACTAGTTGGTGTTACGGGCTTTATTATTGGTTTAGTTATGACCTTACAAACGCGTCCAACTTTGGAAGAATTTGGAGCGGAATCATGGATGCCTTCAATGGTGAGTATTTCTATTATTAGAGAAATTGGCCCTGTCATTATAGCCTTAACTTTTGCAGGTAGAATTGCATCAGGTATTGGAGCCGAATTAGGTTCTATGCGCGTTACCGAGCAAATTGATGCTATGGAAGTTTCAGGAACAAACCCCTTTAAATATCTGGTTGTAACAAGAGTATTGGCAGCGACAATTATGTTGCCAATTTTAGTAATTGTTGGCGATACCATAGCACTTTATGGTTCTTATTTAATTGAAAATGCCAAAGGCGATGTGTCGTTTCTATTATATTTTAATAAGGTATTTAATTCTTTAGAATTTGGTGATATTATTCCAGCTACTATTAAAACTTATTTTTTCGGATTTGCCATAGGGCTTGTGGGTTGTTTTAAAGGTTATAATTGTAAAAAAGGAACTGTTGGAGTAGGTGTAGCAGCAAATTCAGCGGTTGTTTTTTCATCTATGCTATTGTTTATAATTGATTTTATTGCTGTTTTTGTAACCGATATTTTTTTTGAAATTTAAAAGATGAATGAGTCAGAACACATAGAAGAAACAACGAAAACTTTAATCTCAAAAAGGCGCATGCTTGACATTAAGGATTTACGAAAAAGTTTTGGAGACAATCATGTTTTAAATGGTTTTAACCTGACTCTTTTTGAAGGTGAAAATCTTGTTATTATGGGTAAATCCGGATCAGGAAAGTCTGTGATGATAAAATGTTTAGTTGGTTTAATGGAACCAGATTCAGGTAGCATAAAAGTTATGGGGAAAAACCTTTTAGGTCTTAATAGAATTGACCTAGATGAATTGCGAACGGAAATTGGTTTTCTTTTTCAAGGAAGCGCTTTATATGATTCCATGACGGTAAGAGAGAATTTAGAATTCCCATTACGAAGGCATAAACACAAGTTTGGAAACATAACGGATACTGAGCAACTCGTAAAAGAAGCCCTTAAAAGTGTGGGGTTAATGGAAGCTATTGATTTAATGCCTTCGGAACTTTCTGGAGGAATGAAACGACGCGTCGCGTTAGCAAGAACATTAATTTTAAAGCCAAAAATTATTTTATATGATGAACCTACAAGTGGTTTAGATCCTATAACTTCAAAAGAAATTATAGAGCTAATGCGCAGCATACAAAAGCAATATAAAACCTCGTCACTAATCATTACGCACGATGTGGATTGTGCCCGTGTAGTTTCAGAGAGAATGATTTTGTTGGTGGACGGGATTAATTATGCTGAAGGAACTTTTGCTGAGCTAAAAGCATCAGCCGATGAAAAAGTAAAAGCATTTTTTAAGTAATTAAATTTAGAAATCATGCAAAAAAAAACAAACGAAAAACTAAAACTAGGTGTCTTTGTTATTTTAGGCTTACTACTTTTTGTATTAGCTATTTTTTTAATAGGGAATCGGAAAAACATGTTTGTAAAAACTTTTACCATTAGCGCTAATTTTAATAATGTTAATGGTTTATTACAGGGGAATAACGTGCGTTACTCAGGCATCAATGTAGGGACCGTAAAAACCATTTCCATGATAAACGATTCTACTATAAATGTGAACATGGCTATAGAAGAAAAAATGGTGCAACATATTAAAAAGGATGCTATTGCTACCATTGGAACAGATGGTTTAGTAGGAAATATGATTGTGAATATTATTCCAGGGAAAGGAGATACAGCTGTTATTTCTCATGGAGATGTTATTAAATCGTTTACTAAAATCGGCACAGGCGAAATGCTTAATACGCTTAATGTAACCAATGAAAATGCTGCTTTACTTACGGCAAAATTATTAGATATTACAAATTCTATAACCAATGGCAAAGGGACTTTAGGCATGCTTATTAATGATTCTGTAGTTGCTAATAATTTTAAACATACCGTAAGTAATTTAAAGCTAACGAGTATTGAAGCGAATAAAACCATTAAAACCATTAACAAAACGATAGCATCGATCGATTTGGATAATAGCGTAGCAGGTGTATTGTTAAATGATTCATTAGAGGCACAAAAAGTGAAAAATATTATTACAAACCTTGAATCTTCAAGTCATAGTATTGATAGCGTTATTAATAATTTAAATGCCACTTTATTAAATGTAAAAGAAGGTAAAGGCGCAATTAACTATTTGTCAAATGATGAGGAACTTGTCAAAAACCTTGAAGAAACTATTAAGAATATTAATGAAGGAACTGATAAATTCAACCAGAATATGGAAGCCTTGAAGCATAATTTTTTAACTCGCGCTTATTTTAGAAAACTAGAAAGGCAAGAAAAGCGAGATAAAAAGACAAATGACAATTAAATTAAAAAGCCTTGGTTTGCTATTAAAACCAAGGCTTTTTTTGTGTTATTAATCACATGCGTTATAAGCTGTTTTTAATAGCTGCTTGTGCAGATGCTAAACGCGCAATTGGCACTCTATAAGGTGAACAACTCACATAATTCAATCCTGTTCTATAGCAGAATTCAACTGAACTTGGGTCGCCACCATGTTCTCCACAAATTCCAACTTTTAAATTAGGTTTTGTGCTTCTTCCTCGTTCGGTAGCCATTTCAACTAATTGTCCAATACCTTCCTGATCTAAAACTTCAAACGGATCGACTTTTAAAATGCCCTTTTGTATATAAATTGGCAAAAATTTACTCGCATCATCTCTGGAATAACCGAATGCCATTTGTGTTAAATCGTTTGTTCCGAAGGAGAAGAAATCGGCATACTTGGCAATTTTATCAGCAATTAAAGCGGCTCTAGGAATTTCTATCATAGTACCAACAGCATACTCAATACTATCATTTCTTTCTTCAAAAACTTTATTTACTGTTTCTCTAATGACAGCCTCCTGACTTTCAAATTCAGTAAGCGTACCAACTAAAGGTATCATTATTTCTGGTTTTGCGACAATACCTCTTTCTTTTAAGTTTAATGCGGCTTCAATAATAGCTCGTGCTTGCATTTCAGTAATTTCTGGATAAGTAATTCCTAACCTGCAACCTCTATGTCCTAACATTGGATTAAACTCTTCCAATTCAGCTACTTTTATTTTTACTGCCTCTAGTGTAATGTGCATTTCTTCAGCTAAACTACGTTGGGTTTCCAATTGATGTGGAACGAATTCATGCAAAGGCGGATCTAATAAACGAACCGTTACTGGAAGTCCTTGCATGGCTTCAAAAATACCTTCAAAATCGCTACGTTGCATTGGTAGTAATTTTTCTAAAGCATGTTGTCTTCCTATTAAAGTATCTGATAAAATCATTTCACGCATCGCTTTTATACGGTCTACTTCAAAAAACATATGCTCTGTACGTGTTAATCCAATACCCTGAGCACCAAAACCACGTGCTATTTTAGCATCGTTTGGAGAATCGGCATTAGTTCGCACTTGCATTGTGGCATATTTATCTGCTAAATTCATAATCTCTGCAAACTCTCCACTTAATTCAGGTTCGCTCGTAGCTACTTTACCTTCAATAATATTACCTGTAGAACCGTTCAAAGAAATCCAATCGCCTTCATGATATACTTTATCATCAACTTTTAAAGTTCTTGTTTTATAGTTAATTTTTAAGGCGCCAGCCCCAGAAATACAACATTTACCCATTCCACGAGCAACCACCGCCGCATGCGATGTCATGCCTCCACGTGCGGTTAAAATTCCTCGAGCAATATTCATTCCTTCCAAATCTTCAGGAGATGTTTCAATTCGCGCTAAAATCGTGTATTTGTATTTGTTTGCTTCGTCTGCAAAGAACACTATTTGTCCTGTTGCAGCACCTGGAGAAGCAGGTAAACCTTGAGCTATTACATGGGCTTCTTTAAGCGCTTTTGGGTCAAAAATAGGGTGTAATAATTCATCCAATTTACTAGGTTCGATTCGTAAAATTGCAGCTTTTTCGGTAATCATATCCTGTTTAAACATGTCCATGGCAATTTTAACCATAGCAGCACCAGTACGTTTGCCATTTCTAGTTTGTAGAATCCAAAGCTTCCCATCTTGAATGGTAAACTCCATATCCTGCATGTCCTTATAATGGTTTTCTAATTTTTCTTGATAACCATTCAATTCTTTATAAATGTTTGGCATTAGTTCTTCTAAAGACGGGTAATTTTTAACTCTATCTTCTTCATCTACTTTTGCTAATTCTGACCAACGTATAGATCCTAATTTTGTGATTTGTTGCGGCGTTCTTGTTCCTGCTACAACATCTTCACCTTGCGCATTAATTAAATATTCACCGTTAAAAACATCTTCACCAGTACCAGCATCTCGTGTAAAGCAAACACCAGTTCCAGAGTTGTCTCCCATATTTCCATATACCATGGCTTGTACATTAACTGCTGTACCCCAATCGGCTGGATACCCATGCATTTTTCTATAATACATGGCTCGATCTCCATTCCAACTATTAAAAACAGCTATAACAGCGCCCCAAAGTTGATCCCATGGATTGGTTGGAAAATCATGCCCTGTACGTTTTTTTACCGCATCTTTAAAATCGTAAACTAAATCTTTTAAATCTTGAATACTAAACTCCGTATCTAATTTTATACGTCGCTTATATTTGAGGTGTTCCATAATTTCTTCAAAAGGATCGATGTCCTCTTTAGCTTCAGGTTTCATACCTAAAACAACACCACCATACATTTGAATAAAACGACGATACGAATCCCAAGCGAAACGTTCGTTACCTGTTCTATTGGCTAAACCTATTACTGCATCGTCATTCAAACCAAGATTTAATACGGTATCCATCATTCCAGGCATAGAGACTCTAGCGCCTGAACGAACAGATATTAATAATGGGTTTTCTTTATCTCCAAATTGCGATTGCATTAAAACTTCTATATTCTCTATAGATTTTTCAACTTCAGTTTTTATCATGTCTACAATTTTATCTTTTCCAAGAATATTGTAGTCTGTGCAAACTTCAGTTGTAATTGTAAAACCAGGAGGAACAGGAATACCAATGGCACTCATTTCTGCTAAATTTGCACCTTTACCACCCAAAAGGTTTTTCATTTTACTATTACCGTCTGCGGCTTTATTTCCGAATTTATATACATTGGTTCGGACTTCTTGTAGCGTTTCCATAATTAGTATTTAAAATTAATATTAATGATTATCAGTTATAAATTTACAAGCTAAATCGGTTAATTTTAATGACTTATATCATGAAAACCAATTAAAAACCCCTGGATTTACTTTATTAAATCAAGGAGTTTTTTAGTGCTTTATAAAGTTGCTGTTGAAATTTTATTTTTAAAAGGCTAACTCATTTTTAGTGTTTAAAGTGTTAACATTTTGCCCCTTAGTTTTTGGGCCATTATTGCTAAATGCTAGTAAAGGGATTGCTATATGATCTTGCATTTCTTTTACTACATCTTTGCGGAAAAAGCTTTGATAACTCCAATCGTGTTTGCGTTCTAACATTGCCAACATACTTGCTTTTTCATTGTTCAAAACAGATAATAAACCCGATTTTATTTTTGTTGACGCTATGGTTTTAAAGGTTATATCCTTATAAGAAACCTGCTGAAAAACCAATTCTTTAAATTGTTCCATATATTTTTTTGCCGATTCCTCATTGGTTTTATAAATATGCAAAACTTCAATAAGCGCTGAAAAAGGTTGCGCTATTTCTACCAGTTTTTTCACGCATTGAATATCTTTTTTTTCAAAATCTGTGGCATAAACTATTGTTGAAATAGTATCATAAACCAAGTTGTTTGGCACCATTAATACTGGGACTTCAACATGATCTAAAAGGTCATTAGCAATATTGCCAGAAAAAAAACCTCTAGTACTTTGTTTGTCTTTCATTCCAATAATAATTACATCTGGCGTTACTGTTTTCGAAAGACGTTTTATGCTTTTAGAAACATTATCACTTTCAATTACATGGGTGGTAATAGGATGCTTATTAAATTCATTTTTCAGGTGTTTTTTGCAATATTTATCCAATAGGTCAATTTGATCATTATGGAACCTGTTTTTGAGTGATTCTGAGGTGCGAATAGTTGAGAATGTAATAGGAGGTAACTCATATACATGTAAAACATGTAAATCAGCATTCATTATACTACTAAAACGATAAGCATATTTAAGTGCTGAAGCATCATTGGTACTGCAGTCTGTAGCGTATATTATTGTTTTCATGATATTATTTTTTAACCCAATAAAGTTAGGGTATCATCTTTATTTTCGAAATGATATTTATCATAAAACGCTTTTTAAATAGAATAAATTGAATGCATTAAAAAAGCACTTTCAGTTTTTTTGAAAGTGCCTTTTATTAATTAGCTTCATCTTCATTTTTTACAGAGTTTACATCTGTTTAATCTCATTATCAGAAATTAACTAATTACTATTTGAAATTTCCCAAATTATCCATTTTTACTCTAATTTTTTGGTTACCATTTTCTAGGGTAATTTTATATAATTTATTGGAATTTCCAGATTCGTGGTAATTAACAGAATACACATTTTTTGAAACGTTCCAATTTGGAAATCTACCTTCAATTTCATTAGTAACGGCAGATGGTAACTCTGTGTTTCGGTATCTTTCAACGGTAGTTAATAATTCTCCTTTTTCATTATATTTCGCTAGAATTTTCCCCTGTGGGATGAAAAAATATACATCATAATATTCATTCTCTTCAGCGTAAATATCTAAATCCGTTATGTCAAAATCACTTGCTGCTAATTGTAGTTTTTCAACAGGAATCGCTGATTCTGAAGCATTTACACTACTCAGGTATTTATAGTTTGCAACTACATAAACTTCTGAGAGATTTTCTGTTAATATTGGGTCTTGTGCATAAATTTGGGTGGTTAATCCCAGTATAAATAAACCAAGTATTAATTTTTTCATGATTATAAAATTTAAGATTAATATGAAATAAAAGTATATACTAAAAGGGATATTGGCAATGATAACTATCAGTTGTCCAAACATTTAATTGGCATTGATAGTAGTTGGTTTTTTTCTTTGTTTACCGGTAATTGTTTCCATTTTTATACGATAAACTACAGGAGAGGCTTCAAAATGAGTTTTTCCAGAAAACTCATAAATAAATTCAACATCTTTCTTTTCCTTTTTGGCAATTAGGTGTTTTAAACCTTGTGAAAACTCGTGAAGATAAAATTTTGCATCTGGCCCACTTAACTCCTCAAAAGTTCCTTTTATTAAAATAGACCGCCATTCATTAACTGAAGTTATCTCGGAAACTTCAAAAGCAACAGCATTGTTTAATCGCAAAGCATTTGTTTTATGACCTTCGCCTGAATACCCTATAATAATGATGTTTGTTTTATCATAAAAATAAGTTATTGGGATAATAAAGGGGGAGTTTTTATACACATAAGCCATATGACCAATGTAATTGTTTTTAAGAATTTTTAGACATTCCTGTTTTTTTAAATCTGTTATCATGGCTGAAATAATTATATACTAAAAGTATTTTATAAAAGGTTTTAAACCAATGATATAAATCAGTCACAAATAATTTTAAAGCCCATTGAATTAGCCTAGCTTCTTATCGTTGTGGCGTTTTGTTTTTTAAGCGGCGTTTGTCACGTAACGCCCAATAAATGCCTTTTACATCTGAAGCCCAATTGTCGTACAAGAAAATAAGGGTGATTTCTTCAATGGTTTCTAATATTCCAACTATAATCATGATATAGAATAAAGCATTTTCTGGAGTAAAAAAAAGAGACCAAAGAATAAATATACTTTGAATTACTGCCGATAATTTTGCTAAATAGGTATGAAATGCGGTTGCTTTACCATATTTGAAATAGGCAATTAACATTTGTGAAATATAAGGGATAAAGGCTATAAGAATGATAATTAGGTTGGTTTTAATAAAATCAGCTTCAAAATTATACAACCCAATAAGTCCAATAATTAATGTGATTTGATCGCCAAAAGAATCGAGTTGTGATCCTCTGGGACTGGTTATTTTTAATTTCCTTGCTAAATACCCATCAATAGCATCTGTAGAATAACTTATTAATAAAAACCACGTAAAAACTAATCGTAAATCAAACCAGATTAGTGCAAGTAAAAAAGGCGCAGCAAAAATGCGATAAAAGGAAAACCAATCGGCAATATTGTAGTTTTTAAATGTAAGCATAGCTTATTCTTTGTTATAAAAATAGAGGATATAAGTCGAATTTAATATGAGGTATATCAGTTAGTCTAAATTAAAACGAAGAAGTCTTAATGCATTAAGTACTACAACTAAAGTAGATCCCTCATGAAAAACAACGGCCAAGCCTATATTTGTAAGGCCTAAAATAGTTACAGGTACAAGTAAGCCAACTACACCTAAACTTATCCAGATGTTTTGTTTTATAATCCGTTTTGAAGCCCTACTTAATCCGATTACAAAAGGCAGGTTTTCAATTTTATCAGACATTAAAGCAACGTCGGCAGTTTCTAAAGCCACATCGCTACCAGCAGCACCCATGGCCACGCTTACCGTACTTAATGCCATTGCTGGAGCATCATTTACGCCATCGCCAACCATGGCTATTTTTTTATCTCGTGCTATTAATTTCTTAATTTCAGCAACTTTATCTTCAGGCAATAGGTTTCCTTTTACTCCTGTAAGTCCAATTTGTTGTGCAATAGCATCTCCAACATTTTGATGGTCGCCAGTAAGCATAACCATGTGTTTTATACCAATTTCTTTTAATCGCGTTAGGGTGGCAGCAGCGTTTTTTCTTGGTACATCCATAACACTTATTAAACCAATAATGTCATTTTTATAAGCTACCATCATAACGGTATGTCCGTTTTCTAAAAGTGTTGTCATTTTAGTTGTAACCGAATCATCAATTAAAATGCCAGCATCTTCCATTAATTTGGTGTTTCCAATTAGTACAACTTCATCATTATAAACGGCAGACATTCCTTTTCCTTGGACGGCATTAACCTTTGAAGCTTTATTTTTTGCTTCCAGGTGATATTGTGTTTTTATATCATATACGATGGCCCTAGCAAGTGGATGGTTACTTAAACTTTCGACTTCAAGAATTAACTCGACAAAAGCTATTTCATCAAAATTGTTTAGCGGAATAACGTTCGTGAGTTTAGGTTTCCCTTCTGTAAGTGTTCCGGTTTTATCGAAGGCTATCGTGGTTATTTCTCCTAAATCTTCCAGAGCCTTTCCGCCTTTAATAAGCACCCCTTTTTGAGCGGCTCTTGCAATACCACTTAACACAGCACTAGGTGTTGAAATGGCTAAAGCACAAGGGCTAGCAGCTACTAAAACGGTAATAGCGCGATATAAACTATGGTTGAAATCTTCATTTATAACTAGAAAAGCAAAGCACAATAAAAAAACCAGAAGTATCACGATTGGAACATACCATGTTTCGAATTTTTTTGTTAATCGTTGTGTTGGCGATTTTTGAGTTTCTACTTCACTAACCATTTTTACTAATCTGGAAACGGTAGAATCTTGACTAAGTTTAAGCACCAAAACTTCAATACTATTGTCGCCATTAATGGTTCCTGTGAAAACGATATGTTTTTTATCGATGTTAGTAAACTCCGGTAAATGATCTGTACGCTCAATAAATACTTTGTCTACTGGCATGCTTTCTCCAGTAATTGGGGCTTGATTAATACTGCTGCTACCGCTAATAATAACACCATCGGCTGCAATTTTTGTGTTTGGTTTTACAACAATGATATCATTTATTTTCAGATCCTTTATGGGTATTTCTTCTAGGGTTCCATTTCTTTTTAGGAGTGCTATTTTTGGAGAAAGTGTACTTAAAGCCTCTATGGATTTTTTAGCTTTATTCATTGCAAAATGCTCTAATGCATGCCCTAAACTAAAAAGGAATAGGAGCAAAGCACCTTCTGGCCATTTATCAATATAGAAAGCGCCAGCAGCAGCTGCAATCATTAAAAAATCAATATCAAAACCACCTTGAATGATTTTTTTATAAGCGTCGATGGAAATGAAATAACCTCCAAAAAAGTAGGAAACGATATAACTTGTTAGAAAAAATGTATTTGGTAATACTGTAAGTTTTTGAATTAAAAAACCAATCAGTAGAAAGATGCCACATAAAATAGCAAAATATAGTTCGGTTTTATCTTCAGAGCTATGTGTGTGCTCGTGGATAACTTCCTTTTTTTCAACCATTGCAACCTCCATAAGTTAATTTTTAGCCTTCAATTCTTTATAAATATAAAAAATGATTTTAAGAACCTTTTTTCATATTCACTTTAATTTCAGGGATTTTAATAAGCTCAAGTGTTGTAGATGCTAACAAAACTTTGCCATTTGTTTTTTCAACTGCTTTCCCAATTTCATCATTTAAAACATGTTTTGTGTAGCGTCTTTTTTTATAGTCGACAATATACCTTAAGTTAAACTGCACCCAATTATCAGTCAAAGTTATTGCCAAAGTAGGATCAACAAGTGCATCTTCAATATAATATTTGTTAACAACCTCGTCCCATTTCGATTTTGAATTTATGGTATATTCAGAAAGGGTTTCCGAAGCAATTTTGATAACAATAGATTTTGCTAATTCCATATCCGAACCATATTTAATAGGCAAATTAAACTCATCCCAAATAAAAGGAAAGTCTTGTGAGTAGTTATAAATTGGGCCTTTAAACACGAAAGAATTACTCAGTTTCACAATGCGACCACTATAATTATCGCTGCTTACCCATTGCCCAATTTCCATCATGGTGGTGTAAATACTATCCACATCAATAACATCTCCTTTAATGCCGTTTATTTCAATACGGTCGCCAGGTTTATATACTTTAACAATGAAAATATATAACGACCCAGCAATACTTAAAATAAGTTCTTGAAGCGTAAAAGCAACACCTGCACTAAATAAACCAATAGCAAGTGTAAAATCTTTAATATTACCAGTAAAATATGAAAAGGATAGAATGATTAAAACGATATAACCGATAATTTCTATGCCTTTTTGAGATTTATAACGGACTCCAGTATTTGCAACTTTATTTCTTAAATACCGTCTTAAAAGTTGAATAATCGCAAGCACAAAAGTAACCAACAAAACATATTTAAAAACACTAAATAATGTTGGGTTATCTGTAATCCATTCATTGATAGTATGCATCATGTCGAGTGTTTAAATATCTTCATAAAACCTTAGTTTGTTATGTAATGTTGTTATTTCTTGTTTTAAAGATTCAACTTGTTTTAACAAATTATAAATAGCGTCGACACCTTCAATATTAATATCTAAATCGTAATGTAAACGCATTATTTTTTCAACTTCCTTAATTTGTTTTTTGTGTATGAAAAAGTCATCTTCTTCAGCAATAACTTCTATAAGTTGAAATTCTTGCAACGTGTTTATGAAAGTTACAGGAACGTCATAACGCGAGCAAATTATTTGGATGGGTATTAAATCTTGTGTTTTCATTATGAACGTAATTTTTGCAACTCTTCAATTAATGATTTCTCTTTGTTTGAAAGGTTGGTTGGTGTTTTTAATTGATATGTGACGTACAAATCTCCAAACTCACCTTCTTTTTTATACCTAGGAAACCCTTTGCCTGTTAGTTTTACTTTAGCACCGTTTTGAGTTTCTGGTTTTATATTTAATTTTACTTTACCATTAAAAGTATCAACCATAAGTTCGCCACCTAATAAGGCTTTGTATAAATCTAAATCGACAGTTACATAAAGGTTGTCTTTATCTCTTTTGAATTTTGAATGATTTACAATTGAAAATTGAATAAGTAAATCGCCATTTGGGCCACCATTAACGCCCTTGCCACCATGGCCTTTAATTTTAATAATTTGTCCGTTTTCAATGCCAGCAGGAATCGTAATCCGAATGTTTTTATTGTTAACGGTTAAAGTACGTTTGTGCGTAGTGTAAACATCATTTAGGTCCAGTTGTAATTCGGCATTAAAATCTTGTCCTCTAAATTTTACTTGTCTGCCACGCCCTTGTGAAGCTGCACCACCAAACATGTTTTCGAAAAAATCTGAAAAGTCTTCTTCGGAATAACTACCAGATGCACCTGGACGACTACCTTGGTAGCTTCCTTGATAATGTTGTTGCTGTTTGGCTTTTTCATAAGCTTCAGCATTTTGCCAATGCTCGCCATATTGGTCGTATTTCTTTCGGTTTTCAGCATTGCTTAAAACTTCATTTGCCTCATTAATTTCTTTGAATTTTTTTTCGGCAGCTTTGTCATTCGGATTTAAATCTGGATGGTATTTACGCGCTAATTTCCGATAGGCTTTTTTGATGTCTTTTTCAGAAGCATTTTTAGTAATTTCTAATATTTTATAATAATCTATGAAGGCCATTTATTAAGATTTATGGGTTTTAACATGATGTTTTAAAAACTGCTTTAAACTCTCTAGATAATCTTTCATTATTTCTGCGTTAATACCTGGGCGATTAACAGTTGGCATGGTTACTGGGGTTTCTTCTAAAAACTGGTAAATTTCTGGGTACTTAGTTGCTATTAAGGTTGTTAGCTTAATTATTTCGTTTTCTATATTTTGTAATGGCGCCTGCATGGTTTTAATGATTAATTTTTAAAATTAACCTTTAAATTCCTCAATTAAAATGATGAATATCAGTAATTTTTAATATAATAAATTTTTAAACAATAATTTCACCATCGCCCATTTGGATAATACGGTCCGTTTTATTGGCGAAATCTTCATCATGCGTGACAACTAAAAGCGATAAACCTTTCTCGTCACCTAGCTGTTTAAAAATATTGAATACATTCTCAGCATTATAACTATCTAGATTTCCTGTAGGCTCGTCGCCCATAATAATAGAAGGATTGTTAATTAAGGCTCTTGCAATGGCGATACGTTGTTTTTCGCCACCAGAAACTCTTGAAGCCCGTTTTTTTGCTAAATGTTCAATGTTAAGCATTTTTAGTTTTTCATAAGCATCGTGTTCTATTTCCTGATGCGATTTTTCAGCCAGTTTTTTTGCTGGAAGCATCACATTTTCTAAAACTGTGAATTCAGATAACAAATAATGAAATTGAAATACAAATCCAATATGCTTATTTCTAATATAAGAAAGGTGGTCTCTGGTTTGATTAGATATAAGCTTGTTGTTTAAAAATAGTTCACCTTCATAATCGGTATCCATTGTAGAGAGAATATAGAGCAAGGTTGATTTACCGCAACCAGATTTTCCCATAATGGATGCAAATTCTCCTTTTTTAATTTGAAAATTAATATCCTTTAAAACATGAAATAAAACAGGCTTCCTAAAGTACTTATTAATATGTTTTGCTTCTAATACAATACTCATTTTATTGGCCTCTTATAATTTTTACTGGATCAATTTTTTTTGCTTTTTTTGATGGTAAATACCCTGCTAAAAAGGTTGAAATTATAGCAAAGGAAAAACCGATAATAAAAAACATTGGATTCATATTTATTGGATACGTTTCAACCGTTGGCAAGGCTTCGCTTTGAAAAGGAATGGTATCAATAATACTAACAAATACAAAACCTAAGAGCAAGCCTAAAACGCCACCAACAAAGCCAATAATCATGGCTTGACTCATAAAAATGAGTTGTACATCTTTACCAGAAAATCCTGTAGCTTTTAGTATGGCTATGTCATTCATTTTTTCATAAATAAGCATGTTTAGAATATTGTAAATACCAAAACCTGCTACAATAAGAAGTGTAATAGAAACCGCATAAGTGATAAGGTTTCGAATAGAAGTTCCCGTATCAAACTGTGCGTTTGCTGTTTTAATATCTATGGCTGTTAAATTGAATTCTTGTTCAATTTTTTTTGACATTGGAAAAGCTTGCTCAATATCATATAACTTCACATTTATATCTGTAATGTAATTGTTGGCTTTGCCTAAAATACGTTGCACGGTTTTTATATTGGTAAAACTTTGTATGGCATCCAAATCGGCAATACCGCTTTGATAGAATCCTACTATTTTTAATGGAAAAATGCCACCGTTAATAGGACTAACTTGCACACGATCGCCAACTTTTAAAGACATTTTTTTCGCAATGCCAATTCCCAATAAAATACCATTATCTGTATTTTTTAAGGCTTGGGCAGAACCTTCCACAATGTAATCGCCCATGTTGAACAATCGTGCTTCATCCACAGGATTTATACCCGTTAAATTTCCGCCTAATTCAATAGAACCAGCCATATAAAAAATTTGCGTTTTCACCTGCGGAAGTGCACCACGTACGGCTTCATTTTCTTCTAAATATGAAATAATTGGTAAGGCATTGTGTATTTTCTTTTGTGTTAATTTGGGTTTGATGGAGTGCACAACATGAAAGCTGTTTTTTAAATCATCATATAAAGAAATCGGTTGGTTTTTTGAAGGTTCAATTTCATTATAAATATGAATATGTGGTGTTTGGTTGAGAATTAAATTGTCGAGCATGGCATTTAAACCTGTCATAAAACACACCAAAGTGATGTATGCGCCAATACCGAAAGTAACCCCAAGAGCAGCCGTAGACGTTTGCTTAATTTTGGTAAGCAAATGGGTTTTGGCAATGTTTAATATGACTTTCCAATTGGTCATTATTCTGGGTTGTAAATGTGGGTGTCTTTAGTAATTCCAGATAAAACTTCAATGTATTCCATGTTTTGTAAGCCTGTTGTAATATCTATTAATCCATCATCTGTTTTTACTTTATTATTTTCAACTAAATATCCTTTAGGAATAGTTAATACTTTATCCTTTTTCGCAATAATAATATTGGCCTCTCCAGAAAGTCCTGGATATAGAACTTTTGGAGCATTTTCAAAAATAGCTTCTACCATAAAGGTTTGATTCCGCTCGTCCTTTTTAGGGTATATTTTTGAAACAAGACCTTTAAAAGTTTCTCCGTTATAGGCATCTAAGGTTATAATGACTTCTTGATTTTTAGATATCCGAACAATATCCACTTCATCAACCAACATGTTAATATTAAACCGTTTCGCACTACCAATAGAAGCAAGTGGTTCCATGGTTGTGATGATTTCTCCTGGCTCTTTGTAAAGCGCATAAACTTTTCCATTAATTTTACTTTTTATAGCAAAATCTTTGGTGGTTATTATGGTGTTTTCATAGTTATTTTGAGCTTGTTTAACATAGGTTTGAAGCTCGTTTTTTGTTCTGTTATATTTACTTGTTAAAAGATTCAAACTGTTTGAAGATAATTCGTAATTAAGTTTCTGAGCATCGAATTGTGCTTTCGATCCAATTTTCTGATTCCAAAGATTTTTCTGTCTGAAGTAATTAATAGAATCATTCTTAAATTTTAATCTGGCAGCAGCAATTTCATCTTTAATACCATATAAAATGGCCGCATTTCCGTTGTAGTTTTCTTTAGCTAATTCTAAAGCTAATCTTGCATTTTGTGCATTTAATTTTGGGGTGTTATTTATGATTTGCATTAAAATGGCATCCTTTAAAACCACATCGCCTTCTTCTACCAAATTTTTATCCAATATACCCGCAACAATGGCATAAACTTGGTACAAACTATCTGGTTGAATGGTAACTGATGAATAGACAGACTCCGTTAAACTCCTTTCCGTTGGAAGTATTTTATCTTTGTTTTCAGAACAAGATAATAGGGTGAATATTAGGACTAAATAAGCATATAATTTCATAATTAATAGGCAAGTTTAGCTTGAAGCATTATATATTCGTTTAAATTAATATTATCAATAGCACCAACCAGTTTTTCATTTTCTAAAACAGGAAAGAACGCATGTTTTTCACTATGTGTTAATCTGTAAATGGCATCGAGCTTATCACTACTTTTTACTGCCTTAAAGTCGGTTTTCATAATATCCTTTACCAATATATTTTTATTGGAATTATCAATAATATCTTGATGAAACAAAACACCTTTAACCTTATCGCCTTCCATTACAACAAAATTGTTTTCAGTACTTGCTATCAATTTATTGACCACTAAATCGATAGAATCATCAAGTTTAAATGTGGTTATGTTCAGTAACATAGCATCTTCAATATTATGATCTTTTAGTAATGCCAATTGCTGAACCATTTGGTTTTCGCCATAAGCGCCTAGAAAAATAAAGAGTGCAATAATTATTAGAAACGGATTATATAATAAGCCTATTAAGAGGAATATAACAGCAATAATTTGACCAATACTTGAGGCTATTTGAGTGGCTTTAACACGATTTATCCTCATGGCAAGTAAAGCTCTTAAAACGCGACCGCCATCCATTGGAAAAGCCGGAATGAAATTAAAAACTACTAAACCCACATTAACAATAAACAAATAGAATAGAAAATTTTGAAATGAAAAGCTCATTAAAACCTCGAAAGATTCTGTAAAATTTAAATGCATAAATTCTTGAACAGGTACTATAAAATAGAGGAATAAAGCTAAAATTACATTTACCAATGGGCCTGCAATGGCTACTAAAAATTCTTGTTTTGGCGATTCCGGAATACGTTCTAAGCTTGCCACGCCGCCAATAGGAAGCAGCGTGATTTTTTTTGTTTTTATTCCAAACCGTTTTGCTGTTAGCGCATGGCCCAACTCGTGTAAAACCACACATCCAAAAGCAGCCAAAATTAAGGAGACATTGAACAAAATACTCTCGGTAGTTCCGCCACTTTTTAATTCACTAAAAACAATCCAAGCAATTAAAAAAAAGAAAGTCCAATGTACTTTTATTTTAATACCTGAAATACTGCCTAAATTTAGATTTGCTTTCATTCTATCAATTTAATTATCCATTTTTTGTTTTCATTCTTAACAGCAACTAGGCTGTTTGAAATGAATTTAGATGTAATTTCTGGAGGGGCTTTTAGAAATTTTTTATCCAAAACTATACGAACCCCTTTTGGGTTTAAATAATGCTTTATGGTACCATCACTCGTTAAAATAACTTCGCAATATTTATAGTTAACTATATTTTTTTTTAGCACATCATTTTCGCCAATAACGTCTTTAATTAGTTCCAATGCAATGGTTTCATCATTATCAAAATTTAAAGCGTTTAAAAATTTTGGTTCAATTATGGTTTCACCTGTTTTGTCTATAAATCCAAAGTAGGTAATACCTTCCTTAATTTCTGAAATTAAACATCTGTTGTTTTTAAAAATTGGATATTTATGACCTTCGTTTTCAGTGACAAATAAATCATCTCTAAAAGCTATAAAAATGTCGCCTTTATCATTTATAAATCCCCATGAATTACCTTTTTGAACAGCTGATACACCGTCATTTAAAGGGGATACAAAGTCAAATTCCTCTGTAGTTTGTGATAAAACAAAAACAGGAATTAATAATAGGATAATTAATATTTTTTTCATGATTATACATTTTAATTAACATCTTAAAAATAGGATGTTAAAAGCAAGTATAAAATGATATTCATCATGCAGATGCCGCTAGTAGAAACGAAAAGCTATAAGGTATTTAAAGCAATTTCTATCATGGGGCTAAAGCTGGTCTCTCGCTCGTCAGCAGTTGTTCTTTTTTTAGTCACTAACGAATCTGAAACCGTTAAAATAGATAATGCTCTCACATTAAATTTTGCTGCAATGGTGTACAAGCCTGCAGTTTCCATTTCAACACACAATACGCCATATTCCGCCCATTTTTTATAGGATTCATACTCGTCTTCATAAAATTCATCAGCAGATAATACATTTCCAGCTTTTATGGGAATGTTATTTTCTTTAGCATATAAAGCAGCTTTCATAAATAACTCAAAGTTTGCCGTTGGTGAATAATCTTTATTAATAAAGCGTGAATTATTAATGCCTGATGTTGAAGAAGCAGCCATAGCGATAACAATATCACGTAATTTAATATCTTTTTGATAAGAGCCTGTAGAGCCAACACGAATAAGGTTTTTAACGCCATAATCGTTTATCAATTCATGGCAATAAATAAGTGCCGATGGAATGCCCATTCCGGTGCCTTGAACTGACACGCGTTTACCTTTATAAAAACCAGTAAACCCCAACATGCCACGCACATTGTTGTAACATTTAGCATCTTGTAAAAAAGTTTCTGCAATCCATTTTGCCCTCATCGGGTCTCCAGGAAGTAAAACGGTTTCTGCAATGTCTCCCTTTTTTGCTTCAATGTGAATACTCATATATGTGATTTTATAATATTTATAATGTCATTTTTTTGTAACACGCCAGACTGTCGCCAAACTTGTTTTCCGTTTTTAAAGAGCATCATGGTTGGCACACCACGAACTTGGTATTTTGCGGCTAATGGCTGGTTTTTGTCAACGTCAATTTTTATTATTTTTATGTCATCTTCTAACTCTTTTTTTACGTCTTTTAAAATTGGAGCAAGCATTTTACATGGGCCACACCAATCAGCAAAAAAATCTATTAATACAAGCGTTTCAGATTGTAGTATGGTGTTAAAACTATTTTTCATTGTTAATGTTTTTTATAACGTTTTCAAGCTTAGTACTTACCTCATTAGCTATTCCTTCAAGTTGTTTGTTTTTTACAGCCTTCATAGAAACTAGAGGGTTTATGGCAGATACTTCAATTTTATTTGGCGCTATTTCTTGTACTATAATATTGCATGGTAACATCGTGCCAATTTTATTTTCCGCCTGTAAAGCTTTGTATGCGAAAGGAGGATTGCAAGCACCTAAAATTTTATACTTTTTAAAATCAACATTAAGCTTATTTTTTAGAGTTTGTTGCATATCAATTTGAGTGAGTACACCAAAGTTTTCATCTTTTAATAATGAGGTAACTTTGGCCTCAATTTCTTCAAAATTTCCATTTGTTGTGGTGGTGAAATAATAATTCATTTTTATATTTTTTTTAAATCCATATCCAGTTGGGCGAGCATAATTAATTCGGATTTATTAACTCCTGAAAAAGAAGCCGCAATGGCACCCGCCGTTTTCATAATTAATTTTTTTATAGGTTCAGTAAACAAATGTGGTTGCTCATTTTTATAGCCTATAAAGGCATCATAACACGCTTTAGGATTTAAGTTTTCTTCTTTATTTAGCCAATCAAAAACAAATTCTATTTGGTATGCTGCATCGGTATGATAAGCATCTTCAATTGGGTCAACAGAAAGCCATTGTTTTTTTACTAGCACCTTTAGTTTATCAAATTCTATATCGCGCACATCCTTATCTGCCGCAGCAATGGCGTAAAATAACTTGCCAAGGTTTTGGTAAAACTTGAGTGTCATTTTTTTAGCTTTCATGTCTCCAAAATTTATGTTTAAAGTTACGTACTAAATAGCCTACTTAATATGATATAAATCAGTCTTTGTTTAGGGTAATATTTCGTATTTTAGTTCATATTTAATACCATAATTTATCATGTTTGGACAAGATCAAGAGATATTTAATATTCTACTGGAAACTGTTTCAGAAGCCGTGATTATTGTTGATAATCATCAAAAAATTATGGAGGTTAATGAGTCGGCTGAACAAATTTTTGGATATGATAAAAAGGAACTTATTGATAAAGATTTAAATGTACTTATTCCATTAAATTTCCATAAAAACCATGCATCCTATTTTGAAACTTTTATTAAAAAAGGCAAGCGCAGAAGAATGGGAGAAGCAAAAGATATTTTTGGATTACAAAAGGATGGAAATGTTTTTGCTATTGAAGTTGAATTGAACCCGTTTTCAATTTATAACAAAACCTATGTTATGGCTTTGGTTAGGGATGTTTCGGAAAAAAAAGAGACTGAAAGGACCCTAATGCTGCGTACTCAAGCATTACAATCTTCAAAAAACGGCGTTATTATTACAGATGCTTTAAAAAAGGATAATCCTGTTATTTATTTTAATTCAGCATTTCAACATCTTACGGGCTATTCTGAGGCGGAAATATTAAACCATAACTGCCGATTTTTACAAGGTAAGGACAAGCATCAAAAACCGCTTAAAAAACTTAGAGAAGCCATTAAAAATGGAGAAAGTTGTCAAGCCACCATGCGGAATTATAAAAAGGATGGTACTATGTTTTGGAATGATTTATACATTTTTCCAATTACAAATAGTGCTGGTAAAGTGACAAATTTTATTGGCATTCAAAATGATGTGACTTTGAGAAAAATTTCCGAAGAGGAGCGGAATCATTTGGCAACTATTTTTAATGAATCGTTAAATGAAATTTATGTTTTTGACGTAAAAACACTAAAATTTATAAATGTAAACCATGGTGCACAAAAGAATATAGGCTACACCTTGGAAGCATTAAAGGGTATGACACCTTTAGATATAAAACCCGATAAAAACAGAGCTGAATTCAGGAAAATCATTGATGTTTTATTAAAAAGTAATGTTGAGAAGGTTGAGTTTGAAACCGTTCATCAGCGTAAAGATGGATCGACATATCCTGTTGAAGTACATTTGCAATTATCAAATTTAGGAGAAAAAAAGGTGTTTGTTGCCATTATTTTGGACATTACCGAAAGGAAAAATTATACCACACAACTAGAAAATAAAGTAGAAGAAAGAACGCAGCAACTTAAAAAAGCTTTGGGTAAAGAAAAGGAGCTTAATGAGTTGAAAACTAAATTTTTATCGTTGGTGTCGCACGAGTTTAAAACACCTTTAAGTGGCATTTTAACGTCTAGCCAATTATTGAGTAAATATCAATTAACTGAGCATCAGGAAAAGCGCGATAAACATATAAAAACAATCTCGGATAAGGTTCATTTTTTAAATAACATTCTTAACGACTTCTTTTCCATTGAGAATCTAGAAACGGGTAAAGTAAATTATAAGTTTACTCATTTTAAACTAAGCAAAGTAGTTAATGAGGTGGTTTATAATGCAAATATGCTTTTAAAAGAAGGGCAGCAAATAAACTATCCAGAAAATATTGATGATTTATCGCTCTATCAAGATGAAAAAACCATTCAAATAATATTTTCAAATTTATTGTATAATGCTATTAAATATTCCCCAGAGAGAACGGTAATCGATTTACAAATTAAACAAGACAACACCAATACGACCGTTAAAATTAAAGATAGAGGTATAGGCATTCCTGAAAAGGACCAAAAAAGTATTTTTGAGCGCTATTTTAGAGCAGAAAATGTTATTAATACACAAGGCACAGGAATTGGTTTAAATATTGCTAAAAACCATCTTGAAAACTTGGGAGGAAGTATTTGGTTTGAAAGTGAAGAACATGTAGGGACCACATTTGAAATAACAATTCCTAATACAGCGAAATCATGAAGGTAGTTTTACTCATAGAGGACGATATTGTTTTAAGAGATAATACGGCTGAACTTTTAGAACTTTCAGGCTATAAAGTTATAAAAGCTTCAAATGGGAAAACTGGTGTGGCGATGGCCAAAAAGCAACACCCAGATATTATTGTTTGTGATATTATGATGCCCGAACTTGATGGTTATGGCGCGTTAAAAATGCTTTCAAAAAGTAAATTAACCAAATATATTCCGTTTATATTTTTATCTGCAAAAACGGAGCGTACGGATGTTAGAAAAGGTATGAATTTGGGGGCTGATGATTATATTACCAAACCCTTTACAGAAGATGAACTTGTAAGTGCCATAGAAAGTCGCTTAGCCAAAATGTCTATTTTAAATGAATTAAATAGAAAACAAACCCCAGAAAACATAGCTTCTGACTTTGACGAAATTAAAACAATTAATGAGTTAAAAAACTTTTTTGACGATTACGGAAAAGTATTTACATTTAAAAATGAAGAGGTTATTTATCACGAAGGCGACCATTCCAATTACATTTATTTAATTAGTGAAGGTGCCGTAAAAAGTTATAGAATAGATGAGCAAGGCAAGGAATTAACAACGGCATTATTTAAAGAAGACGATTTATTTGGCTATGCTTCGTTTACGCAAAATAAGCCCCATCAAGAAACCGCAACAGCCATTGCTGACACCAAACTATTAGGTGTTTCCGTTATAGATTTTAATAATATTCTGAATAAAAATCATAAGGTTGTTTTAGAACTTATTGAGCTTTTAACTGACGATTTATCTGAAGTTAAAAAACAACTTTTAAAAATGGCTTATGGTTCGGTAACCCAAAAAACAGCGGACACTATTTTAAAATTTGCCGAGAAAATGAATCGTAGGCCGGAAGATTCTATTAAAATTTCCAGAAACGACTTGGCAAGCGTTGCAGGTATTGCCACAGAAACTTTAATTAGGGCATTAACGGAGTTTAAAAAACAAGGTATTATAACTGCTGAAGGCAGAAACATTAAAGTTCTAGATATTGAAAGACTAAAAAGTATGCATTAGAAATGCACCTTAAAAATCATATTTTAAAAATGATTTATATCATTTCATTTTAGTTATCAACAAATTACTTTAGTACAAGTAAAATGCTTTAAGATGAAAAATATATTACTTCCTACCGATTTCTCGGAAAACTCATGGAATGCTATCAATTATGCGGTTCAATTTTTTGAAAAAGAAGCATGTAACTTTTATTTACTTCATGTAAATATGGTGATTAATGATGTTATGACCGATGCAAATTACATTGCTACTGAGACTGTAATTGAAGACATTTATACCAAACCAGCAAAACAACAACTTAGGAAGTTGTTAAAACGTATTGGTGCAGAATTTTCCATAAAAGAAAACCACAGATTTTACACGCTTACTGATTATGATTTTTTTATAGAATCCGTTAGAAAGCATGTTCGCGATAAAAGAATAGATTGCATTGTAATGGGAACTAAAGGTGCTTCTGGGTTAAAAAAAATTATTATTGGTAGCAATACTGGCGATGTGATTACTAAAGTAAAATGTACCACTTTAGCTGTACCTGAAAACGCAAAATTTACTGCGCTAAAAGAAGTCGGTTTTCCAACTGATTTTGCATTAACCTATGGTATAGAAACTTTGAAACCCATTGCAGATATTTTAGATGTCTATAAGTCAACATTGCGTATGGTGCATATTAGTAAAACCAAAGAAAATTTAAATACAGAACAAAAAATGCATAAAGAATTGTTGGAAGATTATTTTAGTCAGCACCAATACAGTTTTCATTACTTAACAAATAAAAAGGTAGAGGATGCTATTCAATGTTTTGTAGAAAGCCGGAATATTAATTTGATGTGCATGGTGGCAAAAAACCTTAATTATTTTCAGCAAATATTATTTCATTCAAAGGTTGAGGAAATAAGCTATCACATAGAAATACCATTTTTAGTGTTACACGAAAAAAACTAATCATCATGGAAAATTCAATTTTTTTAGCAAAGTTTTGGGGTTGGTATCTTATTATATTCTTCTGCATATTAACTTTTAATCCAAAACGTATCAAGCAGATTTTTAATGATTTAAGCGATGAGAAGTTTTTAATTATATCGTCGTTTGTTGCCATAATTGTGGGTTTGCTCAATATTTTATTTCATAATATTTGGGAGCCAAATTGGAGAATTCTTATTACATTAATTGGATGGGCTTCGCTTTTTTTAGGCTTATCTCTTTTTATATTACCTAAACGTACGGTTAACATTTTAAAGTTTATAAATATAAAGTTGGTGCAAGTATTATATATGCTGTTATTACTTACAGGTTTATTTTTACTTAATAATGTTTATGGAATAATTCCTCTTTAATTTTCAAAACTGATGGATATCATTTTTTAATTGAAAATGGTAACTTAAATTAGGATCATAATAAAAAAGTTCTTTAACATAGAAATAATAACATAGGTATTGCCGTTGCAAAATAGTAGTACCAAAACAAAATGTTTGAAGCTATTATTTGGCAGGAAAACCTCGATATGAATTTGAAAGTAAATCATACCTTGCAGGAACCCGAAAGCTCGATGATGACATTAAATATTTTGGAAAAACGGGGAGTTTCGACTCCCTGTTTTTTAAATAACATAGGTATTGTTGTTGTAAAATAGCAATTCCGAAACAAAGTGTTAAAGTTGTTTTTTGGCAGGAAAACCTGAATGTTGCCTTTGGAAACAAAGGATTTGTTGCAGAAAACCGAAAGCTAGATAATGACATTAGGTACTTTGGTGAAACAGGAAGTTTAGGCTTCCTGTTTCTAAAATACACAGCGTTTATGCATTGTAAAATGATAAATACTGTTTTAGATGTATTTGGAATTATTGATAAACTGAAGATTTAATATAGCTTTCATAAGAGTATTAATGATTAGGAAAGGTTAATTAATAAAGTCAAATATGTCGAAAAGGAAACAGGAAGTATCATGCTTCCTGTTTCTTATATAAAGTGTGGCTATTAATCAATTTTTATAATTTATTTGATGTGAAGAAAAGAGAGGTTTTTTTTAAAAACCTCTCTTTTCTTATTTTCTTTTCTTCTGAAATTTTCCAAACACAAGTTTTTTTATCTGATATATATCATTGTTTTTAAGTGGTTTAGTATTTAAATTTATAGATAATACTTAAAGCCATGAGAAAAATATTAATTCCTACCGACTTTTCTGAAAACGCTATGAATGCGCTAAAATTTGCAACGGACTTATTCAAGTACGATGTTAGCGAATTTTATATTATGCATGCTTATCAAGATGATATTTATTCAAATGAAGTTCTTTTAAATAATGAAACTTTAGAAGATGTTACGGCTATTATTAGTAAAAAATCTGTTGAGGAATTGCAGCAAATTCATAATGATATTATAAAAAGTTCTCCAAATCCAAGACATACGTTTCATACAATTTCTTCAAATAATGTGCTTTTAGATGAAGCCGATAAAATTGTAGATAAAGAAAATATTGATGTAATAATTATGGGAACTAAAGGTAAAACTAACAGTAAAAAAATAACCTTTGGTAGCCATACGCTTCAAGTATTAAAGTATGTGCAATGTCCTGTAATGGCTATTCCCGTAAACTACAAATATAAACAGCCAAAACACATCCTGTTTCCAACAAATTACATGATTCCTTATAAAAGACGTGAGCTTAAAT
>NZ_JBATHX010000401.1:0-8693 GCF_049667265.1 Algibacter sp.
GAAGTTTCAAGAATTATTAACGAAAATGATTTTGAAAATGTTGATGCCGTAATTGGTCCATTAACGCCAGCTAGTTTTAATAAAGTGGCTTCAGAATTGAAAAAATATAACACGCCAATAGTTTCGCCAATTGGTACAAATTTGAATTTGTATGATAATGTATTTCAATCGAGACCGTCAGACGATTTATTAAAAGCCAAGGTTGTAAATTTTGTAAAATCAGATTCATTAATTGAAAATATTGTGATTATTGCCGATACTAAAAATGTAACTATTGCCAATAGCCTTAAGGTTGAATTTCCTAATGCTAAAATCGTGTATTCTAGAAAGAATAAAGAGGGTAAAGATGAGTTTTTTGTGACTAAAGAAGATTTACAAGCTGCCCTGAAACCAGGAAAGAATGTGGTGTTTTTAGAAACTCAAAATGAAGGTTATGCATCGAACGCAACAAGTGTTTTGGCGTCATTAAATAATAGGATAAACCCTGAAAAATTAGAAGAAGCTGCTCCAGAAATTATCATGGTAACTACCAATTTAAACTCAGCTTTTGAGGGCGAACAAATAAACAATACGCATTTATCTAATTTGCAATTTCATTTTGCAACTACGTCGAAAGAATATAGCGAGGATAATGCCTTTGTAAAAAAATATGAAAAGCTATATAATATAACCCCAAATAGAAGAGCCGTGAGAGGTTTCGATTTAACCATGGATGTGGTTTTACGTTTGGTATCGTCAGGCGATTTATATTTATCGGTTGATAGCGCCCCATTAACGGAATATGTCGAAAACAAATTTGCTTACAAAAAGAAACTTTTTGGAGGCTATTTTAACGATTCTGTTTATTTGGTTAAGTACGACGATTTAACTATTGTTGAAGTAAAACAATAAGGTTTAAGGCTATTCGTTTTATTTAAAACAGCTTTTAAACCACATGATTAGATTCCTTTTTTTAATAATTTGCTGTGTTTGTGTTCAAGATACAGAACCTGTTTTAGTTTGGGATGCATCCTATAAATTATCATGGACAGATTTTAAAGCGAAACCAGATATGAGTGATGCGGCGGTTGCAATAACGGCATCGGGAATTACCTTTGGCTTTTCTATTACACAAACGGATTCTAATGATGTTGTGAGTTTTGAAACTGATATTCACGCGCATTTTTATCCAGAGCAATCTTGGTTTAAGGCTGAACAAGGTGATAATCATATTTTAAAACACGAGCAATTGCATTTTGATATTACTGAATTACATGCCCGAAAATTCAGGTATCGGGTGAGCCAATTAAAACTTTCAAATAGTATTAGAAAAGAACTTAAGAAAATAAATAGCGAGATAAATTCAGAATTGGCACAAATGCAAAATAAGTATGATAGTGAAACTGATTATTCAAGAAATTTTGAATCTCAAACTACATGGGGAACTTTTATGAATGCAGAACTCGCCAAGTATTCAAATTACAAATCTATAAATTAGTTTTATGCTTCCCGACAAACAATTTTTAATAGACTTGGCGCATACTAAAATGCCTTTCGGTAAATATAAAGATCGTTATTTAATTGACTTGCCTGAATATTATGTGGTTTGGTATCATAGCAAAGGGTTTCCTAAAGGAAAATTAGGAACTATGCTTGAACAGGTTTATGAATTGAAGCTGAACGGTTTAGAGGAGCTTATTTGGAATATTAGAAAGCAGTATCCTAAGCGGTGAATTTTTGGATTTCGTTACTTAGCGAATATGTCGTCATTTCAATCACCTATTTTAGATGTAACGAAGTAATTTTATTTTTCAGATAAAGTCATGATGTTTTATAAATCAAAACTTAAATCTAAAGCCAATTAAATAAGTATCAGTATCTGCGCTAAAACCAAGTTCTAAATGTTTTTTAGCAAAAGGTGTTGTAAATATATAAGTGCTACCAATGCCTACAAATGCTCCAGCTAATACATCCCAATGGTCGTGCCAGCCATCAGGCCCTTCCATGCGGCTAGCACCAACAATAGCAGCGCCTAAATATGCCCATATACCAAATTTCCAGCCATAACGGCGTTGAATAAATGATGCGCCAGAAAATGCAGAAGTCGTGTGCCCAGAGGGGAATGCATCAAATAAATTTCTACCTTCTGGTCGTTCTTTATTTACAATTTTTTTTAATGAATGCGTGATTATAAGACTAGTACTATAAGAAAGCGCAAACTGTTTAGTGCCTTCCCAATCCTTTTTTATTACGGTAGTTAAACCTGCAATTGTTGGTATGGCTATTTGCAAAATATCACCAGAATCTTCTAAAAAAAATTCCCATTTTTCATGTGTAGAATTTCCTGATTCTGGTATTTGCGCATAAATAATGGAATCAAAAATTACTAAGAAAACAAAGCATAACAAAAACTTTACTGGTTTATTATGTGGCATATTTTGTTGGTAGTTAGTTTTTAAATAACTCAAATTATATTGTTTTATTTTAAAACCTGCCATACAGAATCTATTCTGTATAAACTTGCCCTCTGTGTGGTTTTAAAGCATCACGAATCGGTTTCATTTGGTTTTCATCAACCACCAAAAAAGCAATCGCATGTAAATCGCTTAATTTTTCAATGCCTGTAAGGCTAATATTTAATTTTTCTAATGTAATATATTCTTTCAAATGAATTTCGTGGTGTTTCGCAATTTTACTGCTGTCAGGTCCTCTAAAATCCCAAATTAGTTTTAGTTTTCGCATGTTTTTCTTTGCTATATTTATGGCTAAAGCCATTAGTTTGGTATTCAAAAATATAAAGGTAATGGAAATGAAATTAATCCTATTTATTTAAGTTTAATAGGCAATTAATTACTTTTTTTAATCGTTTGTTAAACAACTTGTATTATAGGTTTATATTATTATTTTTGTAATTGGTTAAAAAAAATTCCTCTATGACATTAAGATATTTATTTTCTTTATTCTTAGCAGTTTTTATGTTAAGCTTAAACGCACAGTCAGTTGAAAAAGACGTACTATTTACGGTTAATAATGAACCTGTTTATGCCTCAGAATTTTTAAGAGTTTATAACAAAAATTTAGATTTAGTTCAGGACGAATCTCAGAAGGATATCGATGAATATTTAAAGCTTTTTACTAATTATAAATTAAAACTTCAAGAAGCTAAAGCCTTGGGCTTACAAGACAAAACATCTTATATTAGAGAGCTTAGTAGCTACAAAAAGCAATTAGCTAAAAATTATATTTCAGATTCTAAGGTAACTGACGCCTTGGTGAAGGAAGCTTACGACCGTATGCTGTATGAGGTTAATGCAAATCATATTTTGGTGAAGGTTGACGAAAATGCGAGTCCGCAGGATACGCTTTTGGCTTTTAATAAAATAACCAATTTAAGGAATAGAACTTTAAAAGAAGGCTTTGATAAAGTTAGAGTAGAGGTACACAACGGCAAAACTATTTTCGGTGAAGAATTAGGCTATTTCGGAGGGTTTAAAATGGTTTATAAATTTGAAAATGCAGCGTTTAATACGAATGTGGGCGAAGTTTCTGAACCTTTTAGAACCCGTTTCGGATATCATATTGTAAATGTTATAGACAAGCGAGAGGCAAGGGGAGAACGTACCGTTGCTCATATTATGGTTATTGAAAACAAAAATGATTCGTTAGCAGAAAAACCTGAAGTTAGAATTCAAGATATTTATAAAAAGCTAAATCAAGGAGAAACTTTTGAAGCTTTAGCCAAACAATTTTCAGATGATAAAAATTCTGCGCCAAACGGTGGTATGCTTAAAGCATTTTCGGGTGGGCAATTAAGAGCAAAAGAATTTGAGGATGTTGCTTTTGGTTTAAAAAAGGTTGATGAGGTTTCTAAACCTTTTAAAACCGATTATGGTTGGCATATAGTAAAACTTCATAAAATATCGCCAGTACCAAGTTTTGAGACTATTAGGCTAGAATTGGTTGAAAAAGTTAAGCGCGATTCAAGATCTAAATTAATTGATGAGGCACTTTTTAAAAAGTTAAAAACGAAATATACTATTGAACCAAAGGAACCTTATTTGGTTTATTTTGTGTCTATTTTAAATGATGACTATTTTAAAAGAACATGGAAGCTTCCGGCAGATTTTAACGGCAGGGAAACTTTGGTTAAAATTGGCGAAAAAACGTTTAGTAATAACGATTTTGGCGTGTATTTAACAAATACACAACGAAATGCTTCAAGTATAGAACCATTAGAAACGTTGGTTTCAAAAAAGTATGATAGTTTTTTAAATGAAAGTTTGGTAACATACCAAGAAGACCATTTAGAAGAAGAAAACGAAGATTATGCCCATATAGTTTCAGAATATAGAGACGGATTATTATTGTTCGATCTTATGGAAACGACAATATGGAATACAGCTAAAACAGATTCAGTTGAAATAGAATCATTTTACAGCGCTCATAAAGCAAATTATATGTTGCCAGAACGCGTGGATGCTATAGTTGCTGCTTCAACAAAACCAAAAACACTTAAAAAGGTAGCTAAACTTTTGGTTCAGGATATGCCAATTGATAGAATAAAATCTCTTGTAAATAGTAACGATAAAGTAGATGTTATTTTTACTTCGGGCATTATGGATGCGAATCACCAAGCACTTCCGGATAATTTTAAATTTGAAAAAGGAGTTTCAAAAATTTACAAACATAACGATGCAAATGTTTTAGTAAAAGTTAATAAGGTATTACCAAGTACAAAGAAAACATTTGATGAAGCTAAAGGTGCTGTTATGAGTGATTATCAAAATTTCAAGGAAGAGGCTTGGATTAATGATTTAAAGAGTAAATATAAAATCGAGATTAATGACAATGTTTTAAAAGCTGTTAAATCAAAACTAAAAGGATAAAAGTGAGAAATAAAGTATATCTATTGTTTTTATTGGTTTTGGTTTACTCTTGTGATTTGTTGAAAAAATCGGATGATGAAACGGCTATTGCAAGGGTTAATGAAAATTATCTTTATCAAGCGGATATTGAAGGATTAGTTCCGGAGGGTGCATCAAAAGAAGATAGTACCTTATTAATTCAAAATTTTATAAAGCGGTGGGCAACCCAGCAATTATTTGTTGATGGTGCAAAACTCAATTTAGGAGAAGAAAAACAGCAAGCATTTAATAGGTTGGTGGTTCAATATAAAAACGACCTGTATAGTAAAGCATATATTGAAGCGCTTGTTGAACGCAGTATCGATAGAGATGTTTCTATTGAGGAAGCCGAAGCTTATTATAGCAATAATAAGGAGGTTTTTAAATTAAATGAAGAACTTATAAAGTTTAGATATATTCATGTAAATGAAAATATTATTGATTTTGAAAATATAAAAAATCGACTTAAACGCTATAATGATAGAGACAAAAAAATACTAGATTCCATCTCAATTCAATTTAAATCCTATTCATTAAATGATTCTATTTGGATTAAATTAAGCCAAGTCATTAAGAAAATTCCAGCTGTAAATTCAGAAAATAGAAATCAAGTGTTAAAAAAATCTAATTTTGTACAACTCAAAGATTCATTAGGAGTATATTTGATGCAAATTAATGATGTTTTAGTCAGAAATGATACAGCACCATTAGAATATGTGAAGCCGACCATTGATCAGATAGTGATTAATAAACGCAAGCTTGAATTTATTAGAGAATTAGAAAAAGATATTACTAAAGATGCCATTAAAAACAAACAGTTTGAAATATACGATTAACCCAAATCCTTTACTTACTTTATGTTTAGCCTTATTATTTGTAGGTTTTACAAACGCTCAGGAAATTATTGAAGATGAAGTAAAAGAAGCTACAAAAAAAGTAGATTCAGTTGATACATCAAATGCTTTTAAGGTAGATGGCGTAGCCGCTGTAGTTGGCGATTTTATCGTTTTAGAATCAGACATTCAAAAAGAAAAGGATCAAATAGAAGCAGGTGGCGGCTCAATAGAAGGGATTGATAATTGCCAATTATTTGGTTTAATGTTGGAAAGAAAATTGTATGCGCACCATGCCATTCAAGATAGTGTACCCGTTTCTGATTCTGAGGTTAGAAAAAATGTCGATTATCAAATTCAACAATTCCTTCAACAAACAAATGGTTCGATGGAACGTCTTTTAGCATTTTATAAGAAAGACGACGAAAAAAGTTTTAGAGACGAAATGTTTGAAATTAATAAGTCAAACTTATTGGCACAGAGAATGCAATCTAAAATTGTTGAAGAAATTGAAATTACACCAGAAGAAGTAAGAGCATTTTTTAATAAAATTCCTGAAGACCAACGTCCAACTTTTGGTACCGAACTTAAAGTAGCCCAGATTGTTGCAGAACCTAAGGTTTCAGATGAAGAAACACAAAAAATAATTGACCGTTTAAAACAGTTCAAAGCAGATATTATTGAAAAAGGAGCAAGTTTCCGTTCAAAAGCTGTTTTGTATTCTCAAGATCCTGGGTCTGCAAGTAAAGGTGGAAAGTATACACTAAACAAAAAGGAACCAAGAATGGTTAAAGAGTTTAGGCAAGTGGCATTTGCTTTACAAGAAGGCGAAGTTTCTGAGCCATTTAAAACAGATTTTGGTTATCATATAATTACGTTGGAAAAAATTAGAGGTCAGGAATATGATGTGGCACATATCTTATTAACGCCAAAAGTGTCTGACGAAGCTATTGTAGAAGCAAAAGAACGTTTAGAAAATGTTAGAAAACGTATTGTTGCTGGCGATATTACATTCGCTGATGCTGCCAAAGAAGTAAGTGATGAAAAGGAAACAAGAAATGATGGAGGCCAATTAATAAACCCAACTACGCAAGATTATAATTTTGAGTTAACAAGAATGGATCCTGAATTGTATTCTCAAATTCAAGATTTAAAGGATAATGAGGTTAGTTTAGTTTTAAAAGAAGAAGACAGAACGGGTAAAGTGAAATTTAAACTGCTAACCGTTACAGGTAGAATTGATGAGCATGAAGCTGATTATGCGCGCGATTTTCTTAAAATTAAAGATTTGGCTTTAGAAGAAAAGAAAATTAGAGCTATTGAAAAATGGCAAGAAGAAAAAATACTAGATACTTATATTAAAATAAGTAATGAACATAGAGATTGTGATTTTTCTGGTAACTGGTTAAAAAAATAGATTTATATGTCTGATGTTACTGCTATTGAAGAGTTTGTAAAAAAATATAAAGAATTAAAAACGGAGATTGCCAAAGTTATTATTGGTCAAGACGAAGTTGTAAACCAAATTCTTATTTCTATATTTTCTGGTGGACATTCACTTTTAATTGGTGTTCCAGGTTTAGCAAAAACGTTAATGGTTAATACCATTGCTCAAGCATTAGGATTAGATTTTAAACGTATTCAGTTCACCCCAGATTTAATGCCAAGTGATATTTTAGGGAGTGAAATTTTAGATGAAGACCGCCATTTTAAGTTTATTAAAGGACCTATTTTCGCTAACATTATTTTAGCAGATGAAATAAATAGAACACCACCAAAAACACAAGCTGCTTTATTAGAAGCTATGCAAGAGCGCTCAGTAACAGTTGCTGGTCATCATTATAAATTAGACTTACCATATTTTGTTTTGGCAACCCAAAACCCTATTGAGCAAGAAGGAACTTATCCTTTACCAGAAGCGCAATTGGATCGTTTTATGTTCGCTATTAATTTGGATTATCCAACTTATATTGAGGAGGTTCAAGTTGTGAAAGCAACAACAACTGATAATAAGGTTCAGGTAAACGCCTTATTTTCTGCTCAAGAAATCGTGAATTTTCAGAGTTTAATTCGTCGTATTCCAGTTGCTGATAATGTGATTGAATACGCCGTTTCTATGGTTGGTAAAACAAGGCCAAATTCAGATGCAGCATCAGATTTAATAAAATCATATCTTGATTGGGGAGCAGGTCCTAGAGCATCACAAAATTTAATTTTGGCTGCAAAAACACACGCTGCCATTCAGGGAAAATTTTCTCCAGATATTGAAAATGTTCAAGCCGTGGCACAAAGTATATTGCGTCACAGAATTATAAAAAACTACAAAGCTGAAGCAGAAGGTGTTTCTGAAGAAGCGATAATTAAGAGTTTGTTTTAGTCCAAAACATTTTTAGTTTTTAATAGCCCCAAAAATTTTTCTTTTTTAGAAATCATTTCAATTCTTAAAGATCCTATATGAATCACAATTACGGATTGAAATAACCTTGAATTATCTTCAAGTTTATTAGATGATTAATAATAAAACGATAATCTATCAAATAAATAATGTCACTATAATAAATAACTATAATTACTTATTGGATTATAGCGTTTCTTTTTAAAAATTTGCTTTAATTTATTAAGTTTGTGAGAACTAAAAATAATCAACTCAAAAATTAACCATTTGGCATTGGATATGGTAATTCAAGTCAATTTAACATTGAAAATACTGCTTTTATGAATACTTATAAAGACTATATCAAAGAGATTGAAGAACGCAAAGGTCAAGGCCTTCATCCAAAGCCAATTGATGGTGCTGAATTATTAAGTGCAATCATTGATCAAATTAAAGATTTAGGTAACAAGTACAGAGCAGATTCTCTTAACTTTTTTATCTACAATGTTTTGCCCGGAACTACAAGTGCTGCAGGTGTAAAAGCAAAGTTTTTAAAAGAAATCATTTTAGGACAAGAGGTTGTTAAAGAAATTACGCCTGCTT